>CAZVPS010000373.1:0-2182 GCA_964629105.1 uncultured Anaerolineaceae bacterium | reverse complement strand
TGTCGACGACGCTTGAATACTGACCCCTCAGCGACGCTTGAATACTGACCCCCTCCCGACACCCTGACTCCAGTCGAGTCGGGGAGGAAGCGGTGCTGAGGGTGGAGGACTGGGCCGAGATCCGAAGGCTTCACCGGGCGGAGGCAATGCCGATCAAGGCGATCGCCCGGCTGCTTGGGGTGTCGAAGAACACGGTGAAGGCGGCGATCGCCTCGAGCGGGCCGCCGAGGTATGTCCGGCCGTCCCGAGGCTCGATCGTGGATCACGTGGAGCCGCGGCTGCACGAGCTGCTGCACGAGTGGCCGGACATGCCGGCGACGGTGATCGCCGAGCGGATCGGCTGGACCAGGTCGATGACGGTGCTGAAGGAACGCATCCGAGAGCTCCGTCCGGTCTACCTTCCGCCGGACCCCGCCTCGCGAACCACCTACGAGCCGGGCGAGCTCGCCCAGTGCGACCTGTGGTTCCCCGACGTCGACATCCCGCTCGGGGCCGGGCAGAACGGCCGGGGCAAGGTCCCGGTGCTCACGATGGTTCAGGGCTACTCGCGGTGGATCAGCGCCCGGCTGATCCCCTCCCGGTGCACCGAGGACCTGTTCGCCGGCCACTGGGAGCTCATCCGGCAACTCGGTGCGGCGCCACGCGCCCTGGTCTGGGACGGAGAGGGGGCCATCGGCCGCTGGCGCGGACGGCGACCCGAGCTCACGCAGGCGACGCAGGCCTTCCGCGGCACCCTCGGGGTCAAGGTGGTGCTCTGCAAGCCGGGAGATCCAGAGGCCAAGGGTCTGGTCGAGCGCGCGCATCGCTACTTCGAGACCTCGTTCCTGCCCGGGCGACACTTCACCTCACCGGGTGACTTCAACGCCCAGTTCGCCGCATGGCTCCCGAGGGCCAACGCCCGGATGCACCGGCGGATCGGATGCCGACCCTCAGAGCGGATCGAGGCGGACCGAGCGGCGATGCTCGATCTGCCGCCGGTCGCGCCCTGCACGGGCTGGTCGTATCAGACCCGGCTGGGAAGGGATCACTACGTGCGTCTTGACGCCAACGACTACTCGGTGCACCCCAGCGTCGTCGGCCGACGGGTGCAGGTCAGCGCGGACCTCGAGCGAGTGCGGGCCACCTGCGAGGGCCAGGTGGTCGCCGATCATGCCCGCTGCTGGGCCCGCCACCAGAGCCTCACGGACCCGACCCACGCTCAGGCGGCCGCGGCCCTTCGGCGGGAACGGGTCGCCGTCTCGCGCCGGGACCTCGATCAACGGGTCGAGACCCGGCAGCTGACCGACTACGACCGAGCGCTCGGCCTGGACGGGGAGGTGGCGTGATGGCCACCAAGGCCACCCGCGACCTGGACACGCAGATCGCGTACCTCACCAGGGCGCTGAAGGCACCGACGCTACGTGAGTCGGTCCCTCGCCTCGCGGAGCGGGCCCGGTCAGAGTCCTGGACGCATGAGGAGTTCCTTGCCGCCTGCTTGGAGCGAGAGGTCGCCGCCAGGGAGTCCCACGGCGGGGAGGGCCGGATCCGCGCCGCGCGCTTCCCGGCCCGAAAGTCCCTCGAGGAGTTCGACTTCGACCACGCTCGGGCCCTGCGGCGCGAGGTGATCGCGCACCTTGGGACCCTTGACTTCGTCACCGCACGCGAGAACGTCGTGTTCCTAGGTCCACCAGGGACCGGCAAGACCCACCTCGCGATCGGCATCGCGATCCGTGCCTGCCAGGCCGGGCACCGCGTGGCCTTCGCGACCGCTTCGGAGTGGGTCGCACGATTGGCCGAGGCACACGGTGCCGGCAGGCTTCAGGGTGAGCTCCTCCGGCTCGGGCGCTACCCGCTGCTCGTGGTCGACGAGGTCGGCTACATCCCGTTCGAGCCCGAGGCGGCGAACCTGTTCTTCCAGCTCGTCTCCTCCCGCTACGAACGGGCATCGCTCATCGTGACCTCCAACAAGCCGTTCGGTCGGTGGGGAGAGGTCTTCGGCGACGACGTGGTCGCGGCGGCGATGATCGACCGGCTCGTGCACCACGCCGAGGTGGTCGCGCTGAAGGGCGACTCCTACCGGCTGAAGGACCGCGATCTCGGCCGCGTTCCGGCGGCGAGCGGAGCGGAGGAATGACCGGAGATGGCCACGAGGGGGTCAGTTTTCGCCCGTCGTCAGGGGGTCAGTTTTCGGCCGTCGTTGACA
>CAZVPS010000372.1:0-2186 GCA_964629105.1 uncultured Anaerolineaceae bacterium | reverse complement strand
GCCAGCTCGTACGGCGGGGTCGTCTCCAGCTGGTCATACCGGCAGTCGGCCGGGCGGCGGTCCGGCCGCCAGCGGACGAGTCGCGTGGCGTGCCGGAAGCGGTCGCCCTGTAGGTGGTCGTAGGCCACCTCGGCCACGCGTTCCACCCGGAGCGGCTCCCAGGTGAGGTCCTTGCCCCGGTTCCAGCGGCTCTGCGCGCCCGGCATGCGCCGCCCGTCGGATTGCACCGCGAGCTGCGTGGTCGCCCAGTTGCGCCACGGGTGGCCGTCGAGCGCGCCGGTGCGGAGCGGCGCGAGCTCCTCCACCAGCTCCCGCCGCCGGGCGGCCGCGAACCCGGAGGCGACGCCGACGTGATGAAGCGCCCCCGCGTCGTCGTGGAGCCCGAGGATGAGCGAGCCGACCCCCGATCCCGCCTCGTCCTTGTGCCAGCGGAAGCCGGCGACCGCCACGTCCGCGGTCCGGGCGTGCTTCACCTTCGCCCATCCTCGCTTGCCCGGTTCGTAGGCGCCGTCGAGACGCTTGGCGATGACGCCGTCGAGGCCGGCTCCCTCGAACCGGGCGAACCAGTCGGCCGCGAGCGCGCGGTCCTCCGTCATCGGCGTCAGGTGGACCCCCGGGATGGCGGCCCCGACGCGGGCCGTGAGGCGGTGGCGGCGCTCGGCGTACGGGCGGTCCCGGAGGTCCTCGTCGTCGACGGCGAGGAGGTCCCAGCCGACGTAGCCGGCGGGCGTCGTCGCGGCCAGCAGCCGGACCCGCGACTCGGCGGGGTGAATGCGCAGGAAGAGCGCGTCGAAGTCGAGCCCGCGGGGGCCCGCGATCACGATCTCGCCGTCGACGACGGCCCGCTCGGGGAGGGCCGCGCGCAGGGGCGCCTCGAGTTCCGGGAAGTACCGGTTGAGCGGCCGGAGGTCGCGGCTCTGCACCAGCAGCTCGTCGCCGGCGCGGAAGACGAGGGCCCGGAAGCCGTCCCACTTGGGCTCGTACGCCCAGCCGGGGCCGTCGGGCAGCGATGGCCGGGGCTTCGCCAGCATCGGCGCGAGCGGAGGCGGGAACGGGAGGCGCACGCGCGGATTATGCGCGAGGTTGCGCGTTGCGCCCCCGGTTCCGGAGTCAGGCCGGCTCGTAGGCCGGGTAGTCCGGCCACCAGATCGCCGCGTCGACCGCCGTCGCCGCGAGCTCGGCCCCTTCCTCGCCCGCGGGAAGCGGCTCCCCGTCGACCATACCGATCCCCCGCACCACGGCGATCGCGATTGATCGCGACACGGCCCGCAGCTCGGAGACCGGCGGGTAGAGCGCCCCGCAGGAGAGCCGATCCGGGCCGACCATCAGGGCGAGCGTCCGGGCGGCGACGAGGAAGTCGGCGTCGCGGACGATCCGGGCACCCGCCACGATCGCGCCGAGGCCGATGCCGGGGAAGATGAACGCGTTGTTCGCCTGGCCCACGACGCAGGTTCGATCGCCGCGGCGGACCGGCGGGAACGGGCTGCCGGTCGCGCACATCGCGCGCCCGTCGGTCCACTCCGCCACCTGCTCCGGGGTCGCCTCCGTCTTGCTCGTCGGGTTCGAGAGCGGGAAGACGAGCGGGGCTGGGCAGCCCTGGGCAAGCGTGCGCAGCAGCTCCTCGGTGAACGCCCCGGGCGTCTGGGTGGTCCCGATGAGCGTCCCCGTCTGGAGCGCCCGCACGGCGTCCACGGGCGACCCGCCCGGGGTGAGGCCCAGCGCCACCAGGTCGTCGTCGCGCAGGGCGACGGAGGCCTTGTCGTCCTCGAGGCCCGGCCTCGACGTGTAGACGAGTCCCTTCGTGTCGAAGAGGACCGTCGAACGCCGGATGGTCGTCGCGTCCACGCCCGCCTCGCGGAGGGCGGCGTGGACCAGGCGCGTGATCCCGATCGCGGCGGCGCCCGCGCCCAGGAAGACGAACCTCTCGCCCGCGAGCGGTCGCCCCAGGTGGACGAGGCCGGCCAGGATGCCGGAGAGGACGACCGCGGCGGTCCCCTGGATGTCGTCATTGAACGACGGCAGGGTTTCCCGGTAGCGGTCGAGAACCCGGATCGCGTTGTGCTGCTTGAAGTCCTCCCACTGCAGGATGGCGCGCGGGAAGACCGCCTTCACGCCCTCGACGAAGGCTTCCAGAAAGGCGTCGTACTCGGGCCCCCGGAGGCGCGGGTGCCGCCAGCCGAGGTAGA
>CAZVPS010000371.1:0-2191 GCA_964629105.1 uncultured Anaerolineaceae bacterium | reverse complement strand
GAGGCGCTCGAGGGCGTCCTCGCCATGCTGGCCGGTGCCTACCCGTCAGACGAGTTCGCGCAGCTCAAGCCGCGCCTGGCCTGGGACCGGGTGGCCGACACGGTGGAGGGTCGTCGCGACGCGCGGGTTGTCGCGGTCACCTCGGGCGGCACGATCCCCGATCGCGGCCTCTACGGCGTCTTCGTGGCCGGCGAGGCCGGGACGCCCGGCCGGCGGGTGGGCGAGCTGGACGAGGAGATGGTCTACGAGCTGCGCGCCGGGATGCACGGCGATGTCATCGTCCTGGGGGCCAGCAGCTGGCGGGTCGCCGAGATCACGCCGGACCGCGTCATCGTGGAGCCCGCGCCGGGCCAGCCGGGCAAGCTCCCGTTCTGGAAGGGCGACGCCGTGGGGCGGCCGATCGAGCTGGGCCGCGCCCTGGGGGCCTTCGTGCGCGAGTTGGAGGGCGACCTCGCCCGCGGGGCGAAGGGTCGCACGAGGGCGCTGGCACGGCTCGCCGAGCGCCATCACCTCGACCCGCTGGCGGCCGAGAACCTCGTCGCCTACCTGGAGGACGAGCGCGCGGCGGCGGGCGCCCTGCCGACCGACCGCCGGATCGTCGTGGAGCGGTTCCGGGACGAGCTGGGCGACTGGCGGCTCGTCGTCCTGACGCCGTTCGGCGGGCGCGTCCACGCCCCGTGGGCGATGGCGATCGAGGCCCGCCTGCGCGCGCGCCTGGGCGCCGAGGTGGCCAGCATCTGGTCGGACGACGGGATCGCGATCCGCCTGCCGGACGGCGACCTCGACGGGGTGGAGGACGACCTCTTCCCGGCGGCCGACGGGGTGGAGGACCTGGTCGTCGCGGCCCTCGGCGGGACGGCCCTCTTCGCGGCGCGCTTCCGGGAGAACGCGGCACGGGCCCTGCTCCTGCCGCGCCGCCGGCCCGGCGCGCGGACCCCGCTCTGGCAGCAGCGCCAGCGGGCCGCGAACCTCCTCGCGGTCGCGAGCCGCTACGGGCGCTTCCCGATCCTCGTCGAGACCTACCGCGAGTGCCTCGCCGACGTCTTCGACCTGCCGGCCCTGCGGGACGTGCTGCGCGGCGTGGAGCGGCGGGAGGTGGCGGTCCACCGGGTCGAGACGCCGCGCGCGACGCCCTTCGCCGCGTCGCTCCTCTTCGCCTACGTCGCCGCCTACATGTACGAGGGCGACGCCCCGCTGGCAGAGCGGCGGGCGCAGGCGCTGGCCCTCGACCGCGACCTCCTCCGCGAGCTGCTTGGCCAGGAGGAGCTCCGCGAGCTGCTGGACCCGGCGGCGCTCGAGGAGACGGAGCTCGAGCGCCAGGCGCTGGTCGATGAGCGCAAAGCCGGGTCCGTGGACCAGGTCGCGGACCTCCTGCGCCGGATCGGGGACCTGGCCGCCGACGAGGTCGCCGCGCGGACCCGGGGCGGCCCCCCCGCCGCCGGGGAGTGGCTGGGGACACTGGCAACCACCCGGCGGGCGGTCGTCGTCCGGATCGGCGGCGAGGCACGCTGGATTGCCGTGGAGGACGCCGGGCTGTACCGCGACGCGACCGGCGCCCAGCCACCGGCGGGGACGCCCGCCGCCTTCCTCGGGGAGACGCGCGACGCCCTGGGCGGGCTCCTCGCCCGCTGGGCGCGGACCCACGCGCCGTTCCTGGCCGTCGAGCCGGCACGCCGCTGGGGGCTCCCGGTCGGGATCGTCGACGAGGCGCTCGCCCGGCTCGTGGAGGCGGGCTCCCTCCTGCGCGGGGAGTTCCGGCCGGGCGGGTCGGAGCGCGAGTGGTGCGACCCGGACGTGCTGCGGGTGCTGAGGCGGCGCTCGCTGGCGCGGTTGCGCCGCGAGGTGGAGCCGGTGGAGACGACGGCGCTGGCGCGGTTCCTGCCGGCCTGGCAGGGGGTGGCGGCGGCGCGGGTGTCGCGGACGGGCGGGGCGGGGGTCCCGGCGCCGCGGTGCGGCCCGGCTCAAAAGCGCCCGTTTTCCTGTCGTAAAAAACCTGGAACCGTTTAACTGGACCTGGCCTAAAAAGATCAATCGCCTGCAGGTCCAGAACCTCTTCCGCCTGGAGTTCCTGGCCGGCAAAGCCAACGTCGTCTTTCTGGGCAACGTGGGTGTCGGCAAGACTCATCTGGCGACCGCCCTGGGCTATGCCGCTTGCCTTGAGGGACACTCTGTTCTTTTCAGCGGCGCCATC
>CAZVPS010000370.1:0-2213 GCA_964629105.1 uncultured Anaerolineaceae bacterium | reverse complement strand
GTCAGCGTTGTTGTCGAGACGATGAAGCAGCTCGAAGCGCAGCTCCTCATGCGCAGCTACGAGGGCTTCATCCGGTGACGGCGGAGGCGTCCGGAGCCCCGGATCGATGAGGGTCCTGGTGCTCTTGGGTGCGCCCGGGGCCGGCAAGGGCACCCAGGCCCATGTCCTGGCCCGCCACTTGGGTCTGCCCCGCGTGGCCACCGGCGACCTGTTTCGGGCCGCCGCCCGCGACGGCACGCCGCTGGGGATCGCCGCGCAGGCCTACATGGAGCGGGGCGAGCTGGTCCCCGACGAGGTGACGGTCGGGATGCTCCTGGAACGCCTCGCCGCCCCGGACGCTGCCCGCGGCGTCATCCTCGACGGGTTCCCGCGGACGTGCTCGCAGGCGGAGGCGCTCGATCGCGCCCTCGGCGAGCAGGGGGCGGCCGTGGAGGCCGCTCTCCACGTCGACGTCCCCGCCGACGAGCTGCTGCTGCGGCTCACGGGACGCTGGCTCTGCGAGGCCGCCGGACACGCGTTCCACGAGACCGCCTACCCACCGCGCGTGCCCGGCATCTGCGACATCTGCGGGTCGCGCCTGCTCCAGCGCGACGACGACCGCCCCGAGGTCGTGCAGGCCCGCCTCGAGAAGCAGCTCGGCGCCCTCGAGGAGGTCCTGGACCACTACCGGGCCGCCGGCGTGCTCCAGGGCGTGGACGGGCGGCGGCCGATCGCCGCGGTCACGAACGACCTGCTCGACTGCATCGAGCCCGTTCCGTACTGGCGCACGCATCCGTGATCACCCGCAAGTCGCCGGCCGAGATCGCCACCATGCGCCGCGCCGGCCGCGTCGTGGCCGAGGTCCTCGCCCTCGTGGAGGAGGAGCTGCGCCCGGGCGTCTCGACCGCGCGCCTCGACGCCCTCGCCGAGGCGCACATCCGGAAGGCAGGCGCCACGCCCTCGTTCAAGGGGTACTACGGCTTCCCGTCGTCGCTCTGCATCTCGATCGACCGCGAGGTCGTCCACGGGATCCCCGGCGACCGGGTCATCCGGGACGGCCAGGTCGTCTCCGTCGACGCCGGCGCGATCGTGGACGGCTGGCACGGCGATGCCGCGCGGACCTTCGTCGTCGGCGACGTCGCGCAGCCCGTGCGCGACCTCGTCGACGCCACGCGCCGGGCGCTCGAGGCGGGCGTGGCCGCGGCGCGGCCGGGCAACCGGATCTGGGACGTCTCCGCGGCCGTAGAGGACGTCGCCCTGCCGCGCGGGTACGGGATCGTCCGGCCGTACGTCGGGCACGGCATCGGCACGGCGATGCACGAGGAACCGCAGGTCCCGAACTACCGCACGCGGACCAGGGGAATCGAGCTGGTGCCCGGCATCTGCCTGGCGATCGAGCCGATGTTCACGCTGGGCTCCGCGGACGTGGAGACCCTCGGCGACGGCTGGACGGTCGTCACGAGCGACGGATCGATCGCCGCCCACTGGGAGGATTCGATCGCCGTCACGGAGAACGGGCCGGAGGTCCTGACCCGACCGTGAGCGATGCGCCCGAGGACAAGCGATGCGCCCGGCGCTTGCCGGATCGAGCGGAAGTTGGTAGGCTACGCGTTCGTGCGCCCGGCCTCGGCCGGCGCATGATCATGTGAAGAAGGTACAAGGGAGCCCGTGGGCAAGAAGGACGCCATCGAGGTCGAAGGGACCGTCATCGAGCCACTTCCGAACACGATGTTCGCGGTGGAGCTCGAGAACGGCCATCGCGTCCTCGCCCACATCAGCGGGAAGCTCCGGATGAACTTCATCCGGATCCTGCCGGGCGACCGAGTCCGGGTCGAGCTCTCCCCCTACGACCTCACCCGGGGTCGCATCACCTACCGGCTCAAGTAGCCGGCAGCAGCGCTGAAGCGAAGAGGGTCCCGTTGAAAGTCCGAGCCTCCGTGAAGGCCCGCTGCGACAACTGCAAGGTGATTCGCCGCCACGGAACCGTCATGGTCATCTGCGCCAACCCGAAGCACAAGCAGCGGCAGGGCTAGACGAATGGCACGGATCGCAGGCATCGACATCCCGCGCGAGAAGCGCGTGGAGATCGCCCTCACCTACGTCTACGGGATCGGGCTCCCGACGAGCCAGAAGATCCTCCTGCAGACGAACATCAACCCCGACACCCGGGTCCGGGACCTCACCGAGGACCAGGTCAACCGGCTGCGGGAGGTGATCGACCGCCGCTACAAGGT
>CAZVPS010000369.1:0-2217 GCA_964629105.1 uncultured Anaerolineaceae bacterium | reverse complement strand
GGGCCGCCTCCCCCGGTGCTGGCGGGGGCGGAGGGGGGGCGGGGTCGGACGCGCTGGGGCGCAGGGCGGCGGGGCGGGCGCTCTCGCGCTCTTACGAGGCGACGAGCATCCGGCGGTCGCGGAGCTGGCCCAGCTGGCGGCGAACGAGGTCCACGTCCCCGACGAACCCGGGGAGGAGCCACCGGGCGGGCGGGCACCCGGCGCGGGCCCCCAGCACCTCGGCGGCACGCGCGGCGAGCGCCTGTTCCGCGGACGGCGGGGGCGCGGCCACGATGCGGCGGCGAACCGGCCGGCGAGCCGAGACGACCCCGGACGCCTCCGCGGGCGGGACCGACTCCGGCGAGACCGGCTCGAACGAACTGACCATGGCGCGAAGGCTGGCCGAACTCGATGAACGCCGGATGGGCGGGTGGTTAACGCTTCGCTGGCGAGACGACCTGCAGGAACGCCCGGCGCGACGTTAACAAGATCAACATACTGGCGCCGTGCATCGCCTCCCCCGCCGAGACAAGGGGGCGCCGGCGTGACCGCCCTCCTGCTCGCGGTCCTGGTGCTCGCCGTCCTGTTCGACTACATCAACGGCTTCCACGACACGGCGAACGCCATCGCCACGTCGGTCGCGACGCGCGCCCTGCGGCCCGCCTACGCGATCGGGATGGCGGCCGCGTTCAACTTCATCGGGGCCTTCGCCGGGACGGCGGTCGCCAAGACGATCGGCAGGGGCCTGGTCGACGAGCAGACCACCACCCAGACCGTGGTGGCGGCCGCGCTCGTCGGGGCGATCGTCTGGAACCTCATCACCTGGCGCCTCGGCATCCCCAGCTCCAGCAGCCACGCCCTCATCGGCGGCCTGATGGGAGCGACGATCGTCGCCGCGGGGACGGGCTCGATCAAGATGGATGGCCTGGTCAACAAGGTCCTGGTCCCGCTCTTCAGCTCCCCGATCATCGGCTTCACCGTCGCCTTCTTCCTGATGATCGCCCTCTTCTGGATCTTCCGCCACGCCGACCGACGGCCGCTGGCGCGGCGCTTCCGGCGCCTCCAGCTCATCTCGGCCGGGTTCATGGCGTTCAGTCACGGCTCGAACGACGCCCAGAAGACGATGGGGATCATCACCCTCGCCCTCTTCTCGGCCGGGCTGATCCCCACGGTGGACGTCCCGACCTGGGTCATCGTCGTCTCGGCGACGGCGATGTCCCTGGGAACGGCCGCCGGCGGCTGGCGGATCATGGCGACGATGGGCCACCGCGTCGTCGAGCTGGAGCCGATCCACGGCTTTGCCGCCGAGACGACCGCCGCCACGATCATCTATACCACGGCCCATTTCGGGATGCCGGTCTCCACGACCCACGTCATCTCGAGCGCGATCATGGGCGTCGGCACGAGCAAGGGCGCCCACGGCGTCCGCTGGGGCGTCGCCCGCGGCATCCTCGTCGCCTGGATCGTGACGATCCCGGCCACCGCGGCGTTCGGGGCTCTCTCGTGGGTCGTCCTCGACGCCCTCGGCATCCGCTGAACCAGACACCCCGGAGGTTCCCATGGTGCGCCTGATCCCCAAGGACGAGGCCTTTCACGATGTCTTCGTGAAGGACGGCGAGAACCTCCTCGAGGCCGCGCGCGCCCTCAACGCGATGTTCACCGAGTTCGACCGCCTCGACGAGCGCGTCGCCACCATCCAGGCGCTGGAGCACCGCGGCGACGAGATCGACAACGAGATCGCAGGGCGCCTCGAGAGATCCTTCATCACTCCCTTCGACCGCGAGGACATCCACGAGCTCTACACGCGGCTCGACGACGTGGTCGACGGCATCCAGGAGGCCGCCGAGACGGTCGTCATCTACGGGATCGACAGCGCCACCGACGAGGCGCGCCGGATGGCCGGGATCATCGACGCCCAGGCCGAGCAGCTCCTGGAGGCGCTCCGGAAGCTCGACCGGCTCGAGACGGCCGGCATGCACCTCAAGGCCGTCCACGACCTGGAGAACGAGGCCGACGGCCTCTCGCGGGCCGCGATCGGGCGGCTCTTCCGCGACGGCAGCGACCCGCTGACGGTCATCAAGCTGCGCGACCTGTACAAGGTCCTCGAGGACACGGTCGACGCCGCCGAGGACGCGGCCGAGGTCATCGAGCGGATCGCCGCGAAGCACCAGTAGCGGCGCTGGCGCCGCGGTGCGGCGCTGCGGCGCGGGCCGGCCGGTGGCCGCGGTGCGCGCGTCC
>CAZVPS010000368.1:0-2236 GCA_964629105.1 uncultured Anaerolineaceae bacterium | reverse complement strand
AAGATGATGAAGCTGATCCCGTTGCCGATCCCCTTCTCCGTGATGAGCTCGCCGAGCCACATCAGGACGACCGAGCCGGCCGTCAGGGTGACGATCTGGGTGAGCGTCGAGAACGAGGCCAGGTCGAAGTCGGTCGTGAGCACGTTCGAGGCGTTGAGGAGCGCCAGGAAGCCATAGCTCTGCAGGAGGGCCAGCGGCACCGACAGGTAGCGGGTGTACTGGGTGATCTTGTTCCGGCCGTACTCGCCCTCGCGCTGGAGCTTCTGGAGGGCCGGAATCACCCCGGTCATCAGCTGCATGATGATCGAGGCGTTGATGTACGGGTTGACGCCGAGCCCCACCACCGAGAAGCGGGAGAGCCCGCCGCCCGAGAAGAGATCCAGGAGCCCGAAGAGGGCGTTGTCCTTGAAGAAGTTCTGGAGCGCCTGGGGATCCGCCCCCGGCACCGGCACGTGGGCCAGGGCGCGGAAGACGATGAGGATCCCCAGCACGAAGAGGATCCGCCGGCGGATGTCCGGGGCGCGGAAGGCGTTGAGGAGGGACTCGTACATCGGGGGAGGCCTAGGCCTCGTCGGCGGGAGCGGGATCCATTCCGAGTGCCGCCAGCGGGCTCGTCGGGATCTCGAGGACCTGGAGGCTGCCACCGGCCGCCTCGATCTTCTCGCGGGCGCTCTTCGTGAACGCGTCGGCCACGACGAAGAGCGGGCGCGTCAACTCGCCGCCGCCGAGGATCTTCAGCGGCTTGTCGAGGCTCCGGACCAGTCCTGCCACGCGCAGGAGCTCCTGCGTCACGGCGATCGGGGCGCCCTTCTCCCCCTCGGGGAGGCGGCCTGTCTCCGCGGCGACGCCGATGCGACCGACGTTGACGACCTCATACTCGATCCGGTTGAAGTTGCGGAAGCCGCGCAGCTTGGGGATCCGGATGTGGAGCGGCGTCTGCCCGCCCTCGAACCACGGCGGGATCGAGGATCCCGCGCGCGATTTCTGGCCCTTCGTGCCGCGGCCTGCGGTCTTGCCCTTGCCGGCCGCGATGCCGCGGCCGACCCGGGTCTTCTTCATGTGGGCTCCGGCCGGGGGCCGGAGGTCGTGGAGCTTCATCGCTTCTTCTCCGGGCCGGACTCGGGGAGCTCCTCGACGGTCACGAGGAAGCGGATCTGGCGCACCATTCCCCGCGTCGCCGCGTTGTCCGGCACGTCGACCGTGTGGCCGATGCGACGGAGGCCGAGGGCCCGGGCGGTTGCGCGGTTGCGTTCGATGTGGCTGATGGTGCTCTTGACCTGGGTGACGCGAAGCCTACCGGCCATCGGTCACCTCCGCGGTGGGCTGCCCGGCCACGACCACCCGGACCTGGACCCCACGGCGAGCGCTGACCTGCTCGGCGGACCGGAGGTCGCGGAGGGCCTCCAGCGTCGCGCGCACGACGTTGACCGGGTTGGTCGAGCCGTACACCTTCGTGAGGATGTCGCGGATGCCGGCCGCCTCGACGACAGCGCGAACCGAGCCGCCGGCGATGACGCCGGTGCCCTGGGAGGCCGGCTTGAGCATCACCCGGGCGGCCGCGTACTCCGCATTCACCTCGTGCGGGATGGTCGTCCCGATCGTCGGGATGCGGATCAGGTGCTTCTTGGCGTCCTCGACGCCCTTGCGAATCGACTCGGGGACCTCGCCGGCCTTCCCGAGCCCCGCGCCGACATGCCCCTGCCCGTCGCCGACGACGACGACGGCGCTGAAGCTGAAGCGGCGGCCGCCCTTGACGACCTTCGCGACGCGGTTGATCTGGACGACCCGTTCCTCGAGTGTCAGCTTCGCAGGATCGATCCTGGCCACGGTCGGTCTCCTCCTAGAAGTCGAGACCGGCTTCCCGGGCGGCGTCGGCAAGCGTCTTCACGCGACCGTGGTACCGGAAACCGGCCCGGTCGAAGACGACCTGCTCGACGCCGGCGGTGCGGGCCCGCTCGGCGACCAGACGGCCGACGACCTTGGCCTCCTCGACTTTCGTCTGCTTCGAGCCCTTGAACGAGGGCTCCAGCGTGGAGGCTGCGGCGAGCGTGGTGCCCGCCGCGTCGTCGATCACCTGGGCGTAAATGTGATTGAGGCTGCGGAAGACCGCGAGACGCGGGCGACCGGCGGTGCCGTCCACGCGGAGGCGGATCCGCTCGTGCCGCTTCTGCCGCGCGGCGCCGCGCGAGGCGGTCTTCGTCATCTCGGACGTCCCTTCGTTACTTCTTTCCGCCGA
>CAZVPS010000367.1:0-2246 GCA_964629105.1 uncultured Anaerolineaceae bacterium | reverse complement strand
AAGCGCTCAAGATCCTGGCCAGCCGCGCCGGCGTCGAGATCGACGAGCGGACCTCCCGCGAGGACGCCCATCGCCGCCGCCTCCACGAAGTCGTCGAGTCGGCCATCTCCTTCTACCACGCGGTCCTGACGAAGTCGCCCGCGGGCGAGCGCGCCCTGGCCTACCTGCGCGAGCGCGGCTTCACCGACGAGACGATCGAATGGGCGAACCTGGGCTGGGCGCCGCCCGACTGGGATGCCCTGGGCCGGACGCTGGAGAAGCGCCGCCAGATCGGCATGGCCGAGCTGACCGAAGCGGGGCTGGCCACGCCGCGCAAGGGCGGCCACGGCGCCTACGACCGCTTCCGGGCCCGGGTAATCTTCCCGATCCGCGACGCCACCGGCAACGCGACGGGGCTGGGCGGCCGCGTCCTGAAGGGCGCCGACGGCGCCGATCCCGAGGGCCCCAAGTACCTCAACTCGCCGGCCACGCCGCTCTTCGACAAGAGCCGCACCCTCTACCTCCTGGACCGGGCGAAGGCCCAGGTCCGCAAGACCGGCACGGCCGTGATCGTCGAGGGCTACACGGACGCCCTCATGGCCCACCAGGCCGGCTTCACGAACGTGGTGGCGTCGCTCGGGACTGCCCTGACCCCCGGCCAGGTCGCCCTCCTCATCCGCTACGCGGCCAGGAAGATCGTCCTCGCCTACGATGTCGACCCGGCCGGCGAGAAGGCCGGCACCCTGGGCGTGACCTCGCTCGAATCGCTCACCCGCCAGCTCGCCGCCGGCGACACGGACGTCGAGCTCGACGAGGTGCGGGTCGCCCGGCTGCCCGAGGGCAAGGACCCCGACGAAACCATCCGCGAGAGCCCCGACGCCTGGCGCGAGGCGATCCGGACGGCCCTCCCGATCGTGGAGTACCTCATCGAGTTCCACGCCCGCGGCGCCGACCTGCGCACCACGGGCGGGCGGGCACGCTTCATCGACGCCCTCCTCCCCACGCTCCGGACGGTCCGCAACCCGGTCCTGCGCGACGGCTACCTCCAGACGCTCCGCCAGGTCTCCGGGGTGGAGGAGCGGGTTCTCCTCGAGGCCCTCCATCGGGCGCCCGACGGCGGGCGGGGCGGCCCGGGTGGCGGCGGTCACGGCGGGCCCGGCGGCGGCCACGACGGTGGACGCATCTCCGCCGACTCCGTCATGTCCTCGCCGGACGCCTTCGACCCGAAGGCGATTCTCCGCGCGATCACCCCGGTCGAGCGAGAGCTCCTGCGCTTCCTCCTCCTTGCCCCCGAGCTGCAGGGCGAGGTCGTCGAGCGTCTGCCGGCGGCTGACCTCCCCTCGACCCCCGCCCGCGAGCTCTGGTCGGCCGTGCTGGCCGTGCGCGAGGGCGGGCCGTACACGTCGGAGGCCGTCTACGTCCGCCTGGACCCCGAGACGCAGGCCCTCATGGCCGCCCTCCTGGGCGGGACGAGCGTCTCGGCCGCGGCCGGCGGGGGGGGCGTGGGCCGCCGGACGGACGTCGGGATGGCGGAGCAGGGGATACAGCAGTGCCTCCTGCGCCTGGAGCTCGATCGCCTGGAGGACCGCGACCGTTTCACCCGCGTCGAGCTCGCCGAGGCCGAGCGAGACGGCGACCGCGCCGCCATCGACCGGTTCATGATCGAGATCTCCCACCACAACGAGAATCGCCGCGCGATCCACCGGCGCCTCGAGCAGGCCAGCCTGCTCGCGAAGCCGATGACGCGCCCAGCTGGAGGACGACCGTGACCACCACCGATCCCGCCGACGCAGCGCTCGTCGAAGCGGTGCTCGCCGCCACCCCCCGCCGGCGCAGGGCCGCCGCCGCCGAGGTGAAGGCCGTCTCGGCCGCCTCGCGGGCCGCGGCGCTTCCCGACGACGAGCCGGTGGCCGGCCTTCCGCGGCTCGACGTCGATGCCGACCCCGCGGGCGCGCTCGTGGGCGCGCTCGTGGCCGGGCTCGACGCCGGCACCGACGCCGACGCCGTGCCGATGGGCGCCGAGCCGGGCCCGGCCGAGCTGGCCGGCGAGGAAGTGGAGCTGGGCGAGGACGCGGCCGACCTCGCAACGGTGATCGTCCCGGGTCTCGTCGCGGACGCGACCGACGCCGTTGCGTCGGCGGACGCCCCGGTCAAGCTCGACGCGAAGACGCTCGAGGAGCCGACCGCCGAGGAGCTGGAGGCGCTCTCGGCCGACATGATCGGGATCGACGACCCGGTCCGGATGTACCTCAAGGAGATCGGCAAGG
>CAZVPS010000366.1:0-2252 GCA_964629105.1 uncultured Anaerolineaceae bacterium | reverse complement strand
ACATGCAGCTTGGAAGGCTGCCGCTCTGCCAGCTGAGCTACTCCCGCCCGGACGCACGGCGCACGGGCCGCGGCCCCCGAACGGTACCACGGGGTGCAGGCACGCGGCTCCGGGCGGGAGACGCCCGGCCGCGCGCGGGGCCTCCACGCAATCTCCACCGGAGGCGCATCGAACCGTCACCCGGGTGAGGGACGCTGTGCCCTGTCGCCGGCGACATCGGCCACGAAGGCGCGATCGGCCGGGCCCGCGACGAACATGCCAGTGGAGGCAAGACATGCGACGACTCCTCATCGCCACCGGGGCAGCGGCCCTGCTCGCCATCGCGGTGGTCGCCACCGTGGCCGCCGCCGGGCCAGCGGGCCGGGCCGGCGGTGCCCAGGCAGCCGAGCGGGCCGGGGCCCAGTCCAACGTGGTCGCGGACATCCTGGGGCTGACCCGGGACGCGATCGACGACCTGCGCCACGACGGCCTCTCGCTCGCCCAGATCGCCGTGAAGCAGAAGGTCGACCCGCAGAAGCTCGTCGACGCTCTGACGACGCAGTGGACGACCCGCATCGACGCCCGGGTGCAGAGCGGCGCCCTCACGGCCGACCAGGCCACCGCGCTGCGCACCCAGCTCGCGACGCGGGCGAAGGACATGGTCTACCGGACCACCCTCGGCGGGATGCAGGGCGCGGCGGTTGGCGCCGGGCCCGCGAACGCGCCCGGCTACCGCGGCGGTGCCGAGGGCGCCGCTGGCCCGGGCACCCGGATGGGCGGCCGCGGCGCCGGAAACGGCGCGTGCGACGGCACCGGTACCCAGACGACCCAGCCGTAGGTACTCCCGGGGAGGGCCGGGGATCCCCCGGCCCTCCCCGCCACGCCAAGCGACGGCCCGGCCTGCAGAGGCCGGGCCGTCCGCGCATGCTTCGGACATGAGCAGGATCCTGGTCGTCGACGACGAGCCCCGCATCGTGGACGTGGTCCGCGCCTACCTCGAGCGCGAGGGGCACGCGGTCGAGGTGGCCAACGACGGCGACGCCGCCCTCGCCGCGGCGCGCGCCACGCCGCCCGACCTGATCGTGCTCGACGTGATGCTTCCCGGCCGGACCGGCTTCGACGTCCTTCGCGCCCTGCGCGCCGAGAGCGACCCCGGGCCCGCCGTGATCCTCCTCACGGCTCGCGACGACGTGATCGACCGGGTCGCCGGCCTGGAGCTGGGCGCCGACGACTACGTGACGAAGCCGTTCGAGCCGCGCGAGCTGGTCGCCCGGGTCGGGGCCGTCCTGCGGCGCCTGCGTCCGGCTGATCCGGGACCGGGCGCTGAGGCGCTGCCGGCTGCCGGTGGGCTCATCGCCGCCGCGCCGGCCGCGGACGCCGCGGGGCGCACACGCCTGCTTCTCACCGACCTGGAGATAGACCCGCTGGCCCGCGAGGTGATCCGGGCGGGGCGGCCGGTCGAGCTCACGAGGACCGAGTTCAACCTCCTCGCCGCCTTCGCCGAGCAGCCCGACCGCGCCTGGACGCGCGAGCAGCTGGGGGCGCGCGTCCACGGCGAGGAGTTCGACGCCTTCGACCGTTCCATCGACAGCCACGTCAAGAACCTGCGGGCGAAGCTCGGCGCGCGACCCGACGGCGGCACCTACGTCGACACGGTGCGCGGGATCGGCTACCGGGCGGGCCGCCGATGAGCGGCACGGGTCGAGGCATGGCTCGAGGCACGGGTCGATGAGCCTCCGCGCGCGTCTCGCCCTCGCCCTGGCGGTCGTGGCGATCGGCACCGCCGGCGCCATCGCGCTCGCCTCTCCGCTCGTCGTCAACCGCGGGTTCGCGCTGCTCGACGGCGGGACGACGCCGACGCCGGGCCCGGGGTGGGGACAGGGCCAGGGGGCCGGCCAGGGCCAGGGGGCCGGCCAGGGCCAGCACCTCGCCGAGGTCCGCGAGTCGATGATCCTGACGATCCTCCTCGTGGCAGGCGTCGCGGCCGTCGTCGCGTCGCTCGGCGGCGTGTGGGCCGCGGGCCGCTTGACGCGACCCATCCGTCGCCTCGAGGAGGCGGCCGCGGCCGTCGCGGGGGGCGATCTCGCCGGGCGCTCCGGGCTGGCCGGCCGGAACGACGAGCTGGGGGACCTCGGCCGCTCGTTCGACGGCATGGCGGCGGCGCTGGAGCGGGGCGAAGAGGACCGGCGCCGGTTCATGCAGGACGCGGTCCACGAGCTCCGCACGCCGCTCGCGGTGGTCGAGGCGACGACGAGTGCCGTCCTCGACGGCGT
>CAZVPS010000365.1:0-2277 GCA_964629105.1 uncultured Anaerolineaceae bacterium | reverse complement strand
AACGCGATCAGCATGCTCATGTCGATCGAGCTGATGCTCAACGCCGTCAACCTCGCCATCGTCGCCTTCGGCGCCTTCGTGCCGGAGCTGAACGTCGACGCCTCGGTGATCGCCCTCATGGTGATGGCGGTCGCCGCGGCCGAGGCGACCGTCGGCCTCGCCATCGTCATGGCGATCTACCGCAACCGGCGGACGCCACTCGTCGACGAGTACGACGCCATGCGCCAGTAGCCCGCGAGGAGCCCGAGAGACCCGCGTGTTCGAACCCCTGATCCCGAGCGCCGCCCCCTGGCTCGCCGCCGTCGAGGCCGAGCCGATCGCCGCCAGCGGCGTGATCAACCTGGTGCCCCTGCTGCTCCTCCTGCCGATCGCCGGCTTCGCCTTCACGGCGCTCTTCGGGCGGCGGATCGGGCGCTTCGCCTTCCTGGTCCCGCTCCTCCTGATCGTGGCGACCTGGGCGATCGCGATGGTGGTCGTCTACGAGGCGCTCAGCGGCGGCTTCGGCGAGCACGGGGCGGGGATCACGCTCTGGACCTGGATCCCGGCCGGCGCCTTCCAGGTGGAGATGGGCCTCTACGTCGACCAGCTGACCGCGTGCCTGCTCATCGTCGTGACGACGATCGGCATGCTCGTCCACCTCTACTCGGTGGGCTACATGGCCCACGACCCGGGGCGCTGGCGCTTCTTCGCGTACCTCAACCTCTTCATGTTCAGCATGCTCCTGCTCGTCCTGGGCGACAGCTGGCTGACCGTCTTCGCCGCCTGGGAGCTGGTCGGGCTCTGCTCGTACCTCCTCATCGGGTTCTGGTACCCGAAGCGCTCGGCCGCGCTCGCCGCCAAGAAGGCGTTCATCGTCAACCGCGTCGGCGACGTCGGCTTCGCCCTCGGGATCATGCTCATCTGGGTCAGCACCGGGACGCTCGACATCCGCGAGTCGTTCGAGCTGATCGCGAAGCTCGACCCGACGACGATCGCCGCGATCGCCCTCCTCGTCTTCTGCGGCGCGGTGGGCAAGAGCGCCCAGTTCCCCCTCCACGTCTGGCTGCCCGACGCGATGGAGGGCCCGACGCCGGTCTCCGCCCTGATCCACGCCGCGACGATGGTCAACGCCGGCGTCTACCTCGTGGCCCGGGCGAACCCGATCTTCGCCCTCGCCCCGGGCGTGATGGTGATCGTGGCCGGGATCGGCATCTTCACGGCGATCCTGGCCGCCTCGATCGCCTTCACCCAGACCGACATCAAGCGCGTCCTGGCCTACTCCACGCTCTCCCAGCTCGGCTACATGTTCGCCGCGCTCGGCGTGGGGGCCTTCGCCGCCGCGATCTTCCACCTCATGGCCCACGGCTTCTTCAAGGGCCTCCTCTTCCTCGGCTCGGGCAGCGTGATCCACGCCGTCCACGACGAGCAGGACATGAACAACATGGGCGGCCTGTGGCGCAAGATCCCGGTCACCCACTGGACGATGTTCGTCGGGACCCTGGCCATCGCCGGGCTCCCGCCGCTGGCCGGCTTCTTCAGCAAGGACGAGATCCTGGGCGAGAGCTTCAAGTTCGGCTTCTACTGGGTCTGGGCCATCGGCCTCGTCGTCGCCGTGATGACCGCGTTCTACATGTGGCGGCTCATGGGCAAGACCTTCTACGGGGAGCCGTCGGCCCACGCGAAGCGGATCTGGGACAAGGTCCACGAGTCGACCTGGACGATGACCCTGCCGCTGGTCCTCCTCGCCATCCCGTCGGCGCTCATCGGCATGGCCCTGGGCCTCCCGTTCGGGGACTCCACCCTCAAGCGCTGGCTGGAGCCGGTCTTCGCCGGGTCGGAGGAGCTGCTCCACCCCGAGACACATCCCTTCGAGCTGGCCGGCATCGACGGCGCCCTCATCCTCGTCAGCGTCGCCGCGGCGACCCTCGGGCTCGTCGTCGCGATCTGGCTCTTCGGTGCCTTCCGCCGGGCCGGCAGCCGGGCCCGGGTGGAGTCGCTCACCGGGGCGAGCAGCGCCACCCGCTTCCTCTACCGGGCCACCCTGAACAAGTGGTGGTTCGACGACCTGAACCACCTGCTCTTCATCGTGATCGGCGGCCGGGTCGCCGCGGCGATCTGGTGGTTCGATCGGGTGATCGTCGACGGGACCGTGAACGGGGTGGGCCGCCTCACCGTGGACGCCGGCCGCGGCCTGCGCCTCGTGCAGACCGGGCGCGTCCAGAACTACGCGCTGGGCATCGCGATCGGGCTGATCGTGATGGCCGGCTCGTACCTCCTCATCGCGGCCAGGTAGGGAGG
>CAZVPS010000364.1:0-2281 GCA_964629105.1 uncultured Anaerolineaceae bacterium | reverse complement strand
GAGCGCTGGCGCCTTCGGCAGCCGCCGCCCCGGCGGTCGCGCGCACCTCCTCGACGAGGCGGGCGTGCCGCTCCCGGCGCTCGTCGGTCGGCTCGATGGCGAGCGCCCGGCGCGCAGCCTCGGCGGCGTCCGGCAGGCGCGCGTGCGCCGTGCGGACCCCGGCGAGGTGGTCGTACGCGAGGGCGGCCTCGGCCGTGCGGCGGAGGACGACCAGCGCCTGCGCCCTCCCGAGGAGGGACGCGTCGTCATCCGGCTGCAGGGCGAGGGCGCCGTCGAAGGCGTCCAGCGCGTCCTGCGGCTCGCCCAGCCGCAGCTGGACGCTGCCGAGGGCCGTCCGGGGCACCGCCCGATCCGCCGTGATCGAGATCGCCTCGCGATAGGCGACGGCGGCGTCCTCGAGGCGGCCGCGGAGGACGGCCACGTGTCCGGTTCGGAGGGCTTCCTTGTACCGCTCGAAGAGAGTCTCGGTCATCGCAGCCGGCTCCGGGACCGGGAAGAGAGTGGGCGCCCCGTGCGGGGCGCCCGGCTGGTCAGCGCTTCGTGTACTGCGGCGCCTTGCGCGCCCGCTTCAGGCCGTACTTCTTGCGCTCCTTCATCCGCGGATCGCGGGTGAGGAAGCCGGCCTGGCGGAGCGGGAGGCGATAGCCCTCGGGGTCCACGGTGAGGAGGGCCCGGGCGATGCCGTGACGGATCGCGCCCGCCTGGCCTGTCACGCCGCCGCCCTCGACCTTGATCAGGGCGTTGTAGCGACCCTCCGTGCCGGTGACCCGGAACGGCATCCGCAGGTCGCCCTCGGAGATGGCATTGCCGAAGTGCTGCTCCAGCGAGCGGCCGTTGACGACGATGTCGCCCTCGCCGGCCATGAGGCGAACACGGGCGACGGACGTCTTCCGGCGTCCGGTGCCCTGGAAGTAGGCAGCAGTGGTCATTCGGGCGTCCTCCTCGTCAGGCCAGCGGCTCGGGCTGCTGGGCCTGGTGCGGATGGGCCGGGCCCGCATAGATCTTCAGCTTGCGGAGCTGCTTCGCTCCAAGGCGATTGTGCGGCAGCATCCCCTTGACCGCCCGCCGAAGGACCTCCTCCGGGCGCCGCTCCAGGAGGTGCCCGAGCGTTTCCTCCTTGTAGCCCCCGGGATAGCCGCTGTGACGCGCGTAAACCTTCGAGGTCAGCTTGTCCCGCGACACGGCGACCTTTCCGGCGTTGAGGACGATCACGTGGTCGCCGGAGTCGAGATTCGGCGTGTAGGTCGGCTTGTGCTTGCCCTCGAGGACGCGGGCGATCCGCGACGCGAGCCGGCCGAGCGTCTCGTCCGTCGCGTCGACGACGTACCAGCGTCGGTCGATCTCCGCCTCTCGGAGCGTGTACGTCTTCGTGGTCATCTGTCTCCGTTCATCTCCGTGGCCGGCCGTCCCAGGACGACGCGCCGCAGGCAGAGCCCCTTCGCCGGGGCGACTGCCCCGTTGAAGGCCGGTGTCCTCGACGCGAGCGCCGCGGCCACAGCCGACTCTTCGACTTCGCCGCGTCCCACCAGGAGGAGCGCCGCGGCGATCCGCCGGACCATGTGGCGAAGGAAGGCGTCGCCCCTGACGTCGATCGTCACGAGCGGGCCGTCCCGCCGAACCCGGACCCGGTGAAGGGTCCGGACCGGCTGCCGGTCCGCCGCCCCGAAGGCGGAGAAGTCGTGCCGGCCCTCGAGGACCGACCCGGCTCGCGCCATCGCAGCGGTGTCGAGCGGGACCCGCACCCCGAGCGCGAAACGCTCGCGGAGCGGGCTTCGCGGCCCGTTCCAGACGGTGTAGCGGTAGTCCCGGTACCGCGCCGCATAGCGGGGGTGGAACCCGACTGGGGCCCGGCGAAGGTCGCGAACCGCGACATCCGCCGGCAGCAGCGCGTCGAGCGCCCTGCCGAGCTCCGTCACCGTGAGCCGCCCGGGCCAGCTGAATGCGATCACCTGGCCCGTTGCGTGCACCCCGGTGTCGGTGCGTCCCGCCGCGTCGACCCTGACCCGGCAACCGCCGGAGAGGGTGCCGAGCGCGGCTTCGAGCTCTCCCTGGACCGTCCGCGCCCGCAGCTGGAGCTGGAACCCGGCGAAGTCCGTGCCGTCGTATTCGACTCGTGCGCGCATCCGCACGAGGGCGCCCTCTCGGGCGCCTTGGCGTGGATCAGAGGAGCTCGATCTGGACGATCGGGGCTCTGTCACCGTTCCGGTTGCCGATGTGGGTGATCCGGGTGTACCCAGATGTCCGCTCGGCGTATTTCGGGGCGATCTCATCGAAGAGCTTC
>CAZVPS010000363.1:0-2286 GCA_964629105.1 uncultured Anaerolineaceae bacterium | reverse complement strand
CGGGGCGTCCGCGTGGAGATGGGGCTGCCGCACGCGATCACGAACACCGGCCGCACGACGCTGCGCTACTACGTCTGCAGCACGCCAGCGGCGGATCCGCTCACCGACCGCGAGGACGTCGACCCGCCGACCTGAGGCCGGCGGTCGCGTCCCTGCCGGGGCACTCGCGTCCCTGCCGGGGCGGCAGCCGCACATGCGGGTGGCGTTCGTCGCCCGTCCGAACGGATAAGCGAACGCCCAGAGGAACCGAGATCCCGAGCGGCACCTTGATGTGATCGCAGCGCCTCTCGGAGGGAGAGCCCTCGGGATTGCTCCCAAGTGCCTCGTCGGACCTCGTTGATGTGATCGCCGTGGTCTCGACTCTCGCGGCCCCTCCGGGCAAGACAGATCATCGCCGGGAGGTGGGCCGCGGACAACGGGGTTATCCACGAATGTGGTGGCGCGGGGTGCGCCGGCGTCCACGGGTTTTCCCCCAGTGTGGAGAACCTGTGGACAGCCGTGAGCCGGCGGTCGGCGAGCGCGGACCCGCGCGCGGTCAGGGCCGGCGAGGAACCCCGGGCACGACGACGACCGTGCCGGCGACCCGATCGTGCAGGGCCCGCCGCATCGGGTCGGCCGCCGCGGAGAGGAAGAGGAGGCCGGACCAGCCGGCGGTGATCCCGCCCACGATCCCGACCGAGAGCGCCCCCGCCGTCCCCAGGGACCCCACGCAGATCGGCAGGACCTGGAGAACGGCCCAGCGTGTGGTCGCGACCTGGGCGGACACGCGATCACGGGCGGGAGCGGGTGGGCGCGGTCCGCCGGGTGCCGGCAGGGCGTTGGAGTCCGCGACGCGGACGGCCACGCCGCAGACCCGCTGGCCGGGCGTCATCCCCCAGAGAACCCAGGAGCCCGCGTAGTACGCGGCGTCGGTCAGCAGCGTCAGGGCCAGCTCCAGGGCCACCCGCGGCGCGTCGATCGCGACGACGACGACCCCGGCGCCGCCGGGGTCCGACGCGACCAGCGGCCCGAAGACGCCGTCGAGGACGACGGCGTACAGGATCCAGGCGGGCACGAGGACGAAGCCGTCGAGGAAGAACGCGACGACGCGGCGCCCGAGCGGCGCCACGGGTGCCGACACGCGAAGGGCCACGGCGCGCCTCAGCCCCCGATCGCGAACATCTCGACCCGCGGCAGATCGGCTGTCTCGGCGGCCCGCAGCTCGGAGTAGCGGTCGGCGCGGATCGCCCAGACCGCCCGGATCCGCTCGAGGAGCTCGCCATCGGTGGCCCCGGCTCGTAACGGCGACTTGAGATCCGCTCCGCGGGCGGCGAAGAGGCAGGTGAAGAGCTCCCCGTCCGCCGACAGGCGCGCCCGCGTGCATGCGCCGCAGAAGGGCCCGGACACGGACGCGATGACCCCGATCTCGCCGGCGCCGTCGCGGTAGCGGAAGCGCCGGGCGACCTCGCCGGGGTAGAGGGCCGGCAGCGCCCCGAGCGGCAGGGCGGCGTCGATGCGGGCCAGGATTTCGGCCTGGGGGACCACCTCGTCCATCTGCCACCCGTTCGTGTGCCCCACGTCCATGAACTCGATGAAACGCAGGATCAGGCCCTCGTCGCGCGCCCAGCGGGCCACGGGCAGGACGGACTCCTCGTTCACGCCCCGCCGGACGACCATGTTCACCTTGATCGGCGCGAGACCGGCCTCCCGCGCGGCGGCGATGCCGTCGAGGACGCGGAGCACCGGGAAGTCGGCCCCGTTCATGCGCCGGAAGACCCCGTCATCGAGCGAGTCGAGGCTGACGGTGATCCGACGGAGCCCGGCCTCGGCCAGCGGCCCAGCGAGGCGCCGGAGGGCCGAGCCGTTCGTCGTGAGGGTCAGGTCGCGCACGCCGTCGATCGCCGCGAGCATCCGGACGAGGTCGGGAAGGTCGTGGCGCACGGTCGGCTCGCCGCCGGTGATCCGGAGCTTCTCGACGCCGAGGGCGACGAACAGCCGGGCGAGCCGGGCGACCTCCTCGAAGGTGAGGATCTTGGCGCGCGGGAGGAAGGCGTAGTCGCGCCCGAAGACCTCGGCCGGCATGCAGTACGTGCACCGGAAGTTGCAGCGGTCCGTCACCGAGATCCGCAGGTCGTGCATCCGGCGCCCGAGCCGGTCGAGCGGCACGGGCGCGGCGATCCCGGGGGAGGGGGCGATCCCGGGGGCGGGGGCGGGTGTGCCGTCGGCCGGCCGGGGGTCCGTCATGGTCGGCACATGGTAGACGCGAGCGCCCGGCGGCGCCCGTGGGACCGGGTTCCCGCCCGTGGG
>CAZVPS010000362.1:0-2290 GCA_964629105.1 uncultured Anaerolineaceae bacterium | reverse complement strand
CCGAGCGAGCGCGGGCCTACGATTCGCGGAGCACGACCAGAAGAGCCCCCATGACTCCTCCCACGCAATACATAACCTGCCGGCAGCTCAGGCTGGCGCGAGGTCGGAATGGAGTGCCGGATCACGATCTCGTTAGGGCCGACCAGCACATCCTTCACGATGAGCCGGAGGATACGCTGGCGATCCTCGACCGCCGCGGTCTCGGCACCCTGACGGAGCCGGGCGAGGAAGGTCTCCAGGCTCTCGGCCACGGCGAGGAAGCGCTCGCGGTCGATCAGCTGGGCGTCGAGGGCGTCGAGCTGCGTGCGCAGGCTCGACTCGCGGGTCCGCAACGCGGGCATCCGGGCGCGGAGCTCGTCGAGCGAGAGGAGATCCTCCTGGTAGGCCGCGACGAGACGGCCGGCGGCCGAGCGGACCCGGCGCAGCTCGACCTCGAGGCGACCCCGCTGGGCCGTCGTCGGGTCGGACCCGCGCAGCTCGGCGAGGCGGCGCTCGAGCTCCGCCCGGATCAGGGCAGGATCGGCGAGCAGGGCGGTGACATGCGCCCAGACGAGGGCATCGAGCTCGTCCCCGCGGATCGGCCGAGCGCTGCAGACCGGTCCGTCCGCGTAGCGCCAGCCGTCGGAGCCCAGGCAGCGGTAGTAGTACAGCGTCCGTGCGCTGGTGCGGGTCGAGCTGCGGTAGTAGGCGTAGCCGCAGCGCCCGCAGGACACCAGGCCCCCGAGCAGCGAGGGCACCTTGGTGTTCCGGGCCGCGAAGCGCTTGTTGTCCTCGAGGCGGCGCGCCGCGGCGGCGAACGTCTCCTCGCTCACGATCGCCGGCACCCCGATCTCGATCCACGCCTCGCGCGGGCGGTCGCGGTGGGCGGCCCAGCGGGGCACGGCGCGACCGGCGAGTCGGAGCCGGCGGGTGACCGCCGGGCGGCGGTCCGAGCGCGCCGTCTTGCCGAAGGCGGCCCGGCCCGCGTAGGCGGGGTTGTGCAGCATCCCCCAGACCGTCGAGCGGTCCCAGCGCCGCTTGCCGGTCGCGGTCGGCAGCCCCTGGGCCGTGAGCCAGGGGGTCAGCTCGCCGATCGAGAGGCCGTCCTCGACGTAGCGCCGAAAGAGCTCGCGGACGGTCGTCGCCTCGGGCTCGACGACCTCGAAGCGGGCCTCCGCGTGCTCGCTCCGCCGGACGTAGCGGTAGCCGTAGGGGGCGCCGCCCAGGACGTTGACCGAACCCGCTCGGGCGCGATGGAGCTTGCCCCGGCGGGTCCGCTCCCCGATCTGGGCACGCTCGTATTCGGCGATCATGCCTTGGAACTGGACGAGCAGGGCGTCCTCGGGGCGGTCGGACGCCGGACCGTTGAGGAAGCGCACCTCGGTGCCGGCCCGGGCGAACTCCTCGATGAGCAGGGCCTGGTAGGCGTACTTGCGGGCGAGCCGGTCGGGGGCATAGCAGAGGACGAGGTCGACCCCGACCTGCGCGGCGAGGTCACGGAGCCGCTCGAGGGCCGGGCGGACCAAGGTCGCGCCCGAGTAGCCCTCATCCTCGAACACCCACCCGGAAGGAACCTGAAGTCCCTCGCCGGCGGCGTGCTCGAGGAGCGCCGCCGTCTGGCTGACGATCGTCTGCTCGTCGCGCTGGCGGGCAGAGGACACCCGGGCGTAGATCGCGGCCGTCGTCATCGTTTCCTCCTCGGCTCGTGCACGTCACCCGCCGCGCCGGGACGAGCGTCCGATAGGCCTGGGCGAGGGCGAACCGACCCAGGCGGTCGAAGACGTAGTCGAGCTCAACCCGTCGGTCGGCCACCGCGCGGACCCACTCGCGTTCGGCTCAGGAACTCCTCGAGGGCCTGGGCGACGATCGAGCTCAAGGTCTGGCCACTGCCATGGGCGTAGCCGCGCAGCCGAGCGACGAGGCTCTCCGGCAGCCGCACCGTGAACACGGTCATCGGCTCCGGCACCTCGACCACGCCGACGGCCCGCGCCCGTTCGACGTAGCGACGGGCCTGGCGCTCCGAGAGCCCGAAGCGGCGCGCGAGCTCCCGCGTCGCTTCGACGATCGCCACGCCCGCGCCCAAGAACTCGGCGGCCGCGTTCACCCGGGTTGCTCGCTGGTCGGCCCGCGCCCGGCGTCCATCGGTCATGCCACAGCGATACTACTGTATGTGTCAACATCACCCCCTCCGCGCTCGCGCGGCTGTCCGGCGAATGGCGACCTCGAACTCGAAGTTGCCTATTGCGTGGGAGGAGTCATGACGGACCCCGCCCCGCGCACCCCCAAGCAGCTCGCCGCCCTGCTCGACGCC
>CAZVPS010000361.1:0-2306 GCA_964629105.1 uncultured Anaerolineaceae bacterium | reverse complement strand
CCGAACGCCACGCCGATGCGGCCGGAGGCGAGCGCCTCGGGCGACAAGCCCGCCCGGTCGAGGATGTCCTGGGCCACGCGGCAGGCGAGCATCCCGACCGGACCCATCGTCTTGCGCCACTTCCGCTCGAAGTGGAACTCCAGCGGCGGCTCGATCGTGCCGAACACGCGCGTGCGCAGGTGCTCGCCCAGGAACGGGTCGGGGCGCATCGGGCGGACGCCGGAGACGCCGTGGGTCAGGGAGTCCCAGATCTGCGGCAGGGTGACGCCGATCGGCGTGAGCGCCGCGGCGGCGGTGATGACGACTCGTCGTTCCATCGCCTCGTCGCCGCGCGACCCGGTGGGCCCGCGGCGCAGGACGTGTAACGTGCGGCGGGGCCGAGCGTCAAGCAGGTGCTCGCACCCACCCAACGTTGACCCCCGCGTCGATCACGGTGGGGGTGCCGCTGCGTTCGTCTACGGTTGCCAAGGTCCTCCTCCCTTCTCCGGCGGGCCGTGCGAATTCCGATCAAGGCGGTTCCTTGGACCCTCCGGAACCGTGGAACCACGTTCGCGGCTGTCAATTGCGCGATCCGCGCTTGCGGAGTCCAGACCTCCTGACCTACCCCCCTGCTGAGATGTCCGCTTCGGCGTCGGCAACGGGGGAGCGCGAGGGGCGGCGCGGACCCGGGAAGGCGAGGCCAACCTGGGGTGGGTCGTGGACCGCGAAGCGGAGCCGGAGGCGCGATCCGGGGAAGAACATGGCCATCGCGTTCAGGCTTTCGCAGATCGCGCGCACCGCGAGGGTGCGGTGCGGTGAGCTCATCGGACAGAGCGTGACTTGAAGCTCCGCACCGACGACGGCGATATCCGCCGGCGTGCGGAAGAGTTCGTGCAGGAGCGTTCGTCCCTCGTCCTTGGCGCGGGCGTAGTTGGGTTGCAGGAGCGCCAGGAGGTCACTCTCCGCCTGGTAGGCCACCATCTTGATCAGGTTCGTCAGGTGCTTCCGCTCCGTGGCCAGCTTGACGACGGCCCCGTCGGTGAGGTCCCGGATCTCGACCCGCTGGGGAAGCGCGCGGCGGCGAGCGACAAGCTGGGCGAGACGTGCGCGCGCGGCGCGCAACTCCTTGCCCATCGTGCCGTGGGCGATCTTGAAGCCGCGCATCGTCGGCCGGCGCCCCTCGGGGTTGTCGGCAGCGGCGGCGCCATATGCCTGTTCGAGTTTCGCCACCTCCGCGCGGGCGGCGCGGATGTGCTGGTCGAGCTTCCGGCGCGCGGGGTTCGGCACCGTGCGGGTCGGATCGTCTGGCTGCACCTGATAGTCGACCAGCGCGTCCAGGAGGAACTCCTCGCGCAGGTACTTGAGGAAGTTCTCCTGCCGCCAGCGCTCGAACATGCGGTAGGCGAGTTCGATGTCCCGCAGGTCCCAGCGGCTGGTGATGACCGGCGTCTGGTGGCCATTGTCGCTCAGGCGTGTGATCTGCCGTAGCCGCAGCTTGCCCTTGAGAAAGCGGACGGGTTGATCATGGAGTCGGTAGACCACGCGCCGACCGTCGAGCTTGCCCTTGCGCACGACGAAGCGCTCGGGGTTGACGCGGCGAGTCTTGCCCTTGCGGTAGGTGAGGATGTCGAACTTCTGCTTCAGCAGCGCCTGGAAGAGCTTCGGGCTCCAGCCCCCGCGATCGAACACGACGGTGACGCGTCGGTCGCCGACGAGTTGACGGACATCGTGGAGGATGGGGAGCAGCATCTTGCACAGCCCGGCGTTCGCCGGGGCGGTGAGGACGAACAGGGGATCCCCGGACCGGTCGTTGACCCAGTAGTCGGTGGTGGCGGGCATGGAGATGCGCATGCGGGTCACGTGGGCCTTGGGGATCTTGCGTTTCCCGTGATAGGCGCGGACGTGGCCGTCGACGTAGAGAAAGCCCATCAACTCTCCGCGTCGTTCCACGCGTCGACGCGCCAACTCCGCGCCGAACTGCTCGGCTCGGTGGTAGCTGGCCAGACGGGTCAGCTTGCGCCGGAGCGTCTTGACCTCCGGCGCGCGATCCAGGCCGAGCACACGGCCGAGCTGCCCCGGCTGCTGTTCCTTGAGCGCCTCGGGACGCTTGACGCGCCAGAGCGCCATCAACAGCAGCACCGTGAGCGTGGTGCGTAGACCGTAGAAGGCCGGGCCGATCTCGCCGTAGACCTTGCGGGCCAGCTCGAAGATCCCGCTGACAATCAAGGTCGGAAGGGCGAACAGCACTCCACCGCCCGGCACCGCCCTGATGTCTCCGAATACGGGCGCCGCATCGTCGATCAGCCCGAAGCAGGCCAGTAGCCGGT
>CAZVPS010000360.1:0-2316 GCA_964629105.1 uncultured Anaerolineaceae bacterium | reverse complement strand
CCGGGCGGGCCGATACTGGCCGCGCGGGGGCGGCGGCGCGGAGGGCGGGGCATGGCGGACCAGGCGGCAGCGGGCGTCGACGCGGTCGGGCGCCCAACGGCCACGCTCCCCGCCTGGCAACTGATCCGGCTCTCGCTCTACTGGCTCGGGCTGTCGGCCGTCATGGGGGGCATCACCGGGCTCCTCGGCAACCGCCTCGTTGCCGAGCAACTCGTGCCCCTGAACACGGAGGGCGACGCCCTCTTCCGGATGACCGCCCTCGGCGCCTTCATCGCCATGCTCGTCCAGCCCACGGTTGGCACGATCAGCGACTACACGATTTCGCGCTGGGGCCGCCGCAAGCCGTACATCGTGATCGGGACGGTCCTCGACGTCGTCTTCCTCCTGGGCATCGCGTCCTCGAACACGGTGCTGACGATCGCGGTCTTCGTCGTCCTCCTCCAGGTCAGCTCCAACTTCGCCCAGGGCCCGTTCCAGGGGTACGTCCCGGACCTCGTGCCGGCCCACCAGGTGGGGATCGCCTCCTCGCTCGTGGGCCTCTTCAGCGTGCTCGGCCAGGTGACCGGGTTCGCGATCGCCGCGCTTGCCCTCGCCCTCTACGCGGTCGTCCCGTCGGCTTTCTTCGTGGCCACCATGAGCCTGGGCGCCCTGGAGCTGGCCACGATGGTCAGCGTCGTGTTCCGCGTCGACGACGGCCGCGCGTCGCGCGACCGGGGCGGCCGGTCGTGGCTGGCCATCGCCCGGGAGGCGTGGGGGACGGACATCCTGCGCGAGCGGAGCTTCCTATTCCTCGTCGGCTCGCGCTTCTTCGTCCTCATGGGCGCCAACGTGCTCGTCAACGGGGCCGTCTTCTTCCTGGCGAGGAGCCTGGCGCTCAACACGACCGCGGCCGGCATCGCCCTGCTCGGCGTGCTCGGCGTGGTCACGGCGGGCAACGTGATCGCCGTGGTCCCCGCGGCCCGGGTCTCCGATCGGATCGGGCGCAAGCCCGTGATCTACGTCGCCTGCGCCATGGGGGCGGCGGGGCTGGCAGTCGTCGCGGTCGCCCCGGGCGTTCCCGTCGCCCTCGTCGGGGCCGGGCTCTTCGGCGTCGGGAGCGGGGCGTTCCTCGCGGTCGACTGGGCGCTCCTGACCGACATCATCCCGAAGGCCGCGTCGGGCCGCTACATGGGGATCAGCAACGTCGCAACGGCCTCGTCCGGCGTGGTGGCGATCGCGGTGGCCCTGAAGATGGTGATGGACACGGTCAGCGTCGCGGTCGATTCCGGGACGGGGCCGCGGGCGGCGATGATCGTCGGCATCGCATGCTACGGGGTCGGGGCGCTCCTCCTTCGCCCGGTCCGGGAGCGACGGGTCGAGATCGGCGTCGGCGGGGCGCCGGTGGAGGCCGAGGCGGCTACGGCGGCGTGAGCCCGAAGGCGCGCCGGAAGCGGCTCGCGAGCCCGCGGGGCCGCCGCGCGTCGATCAGCCAGCCGCGCGCCCAGCCGATCCAGGTCGCCGCGCGCAGGTAGCGGAGCGGATCCGGGTGCCGCCAGAGCCACGGGACGAGGCACCAGAGGAGCACGAGGTAGTCGACGCGGGCCGGGCGCGGGAAGGCGAAGAGGACCTGCAGCTGGACGATCGTGGCGTCCAGGGTGAGCAGCGACAGGGCGCCCGCGACCGCGACGAAACCGACGCCCCAGGCGCGCCCGCGCGGGGCGAGCAGCGGCAGGAAGACGAGCGGCACCCACTTGAGGGCCGTCGCCAGGGCCCACAGGAAGCCGGCGGTCCGCGGCGCGCTGAACTGGGCGGCCCAGATCATGAAGACGAGGAACAGGTTGATGTTCCCGGTGTCGAGGTTGGCGATGAAGGGGAAGCCGAGGAGGAGGACCACGACGGCGGTCGCGAGAGGGCGGAGCCGGTAGGCCCACCCGATCGTCCACAGGAGGAGGACGACGTTCGCCGCCCGCCAGGTGAACCAGGCGACGTCCCACGGGAGGAGGGCCCAGGGCACGAACCCGGGGAGGAGCCACGGCGCGTAGGTGTACGGCATGAAGGGCCCGACCGGGTGGTACGGGTCGCCGCCGTTGAGCCAGATCCGGACGGCCGCCCAGTAGGCGCGCGCGTCCGCGCCCGCCAGCTCCCCGCGGGCGAAGAGCGAGGCGATCACGAGCCCGCCGACGATCCCGAGCACGAGGATGGCGGCGACGTGACGGGGCTGCCGGAGCCTGGTCGCCTCGCGCCGGAGCGCGCGCCGCAGGACGCCGGCGCGCACCCGCGGGAGCGAGGATTCCTGGAGCGCCGCCGAACGGGACATCGCCGGCCGAGTATCGCACG
>CAZVPS010000359.1:0-2321 GCA_964629105.1 uncultured Anaerolineaceae bacterium | reverse complement strand
GCCCCACGATCCTCCATGTCGACCTCGACGCGTTCTTCGCCGCGGTGGAGCAGCGCGACCGCCCGGAGCTGCGCGGTCGGCCGGTGATCGTCGGCGGCGACCCGCGGGCCCGCGGCGTCGTCTCGGCCGCCAGCTACGAGGCCCGCGCGTTCGGCGTTCATTCGGCCATGCCGCTCCGGACGGCCGCCTCGCTGTGCCCGGCCGGCGCCTTCCTCCCGGTCGACGGGGCGAAGTACCGCCGCGAGAGCCGCCGGGTGATGGAGGTGCTGGGGCGCTTCACGCCCCTGCTGGAGCAGGTCTCGATCGACGAGGCGTTCCTCGACGTGGCGGGCAGCGAGGCGCTCTTCGGCTCGCCGGAGGTCATCGCCCGACGGATCAAGGCCGCGGTGCGCGACGAGGTCGGGCTCACTGCGAGCGTCGGGGTCGCCACGACGAAGCTGGTCGCGAAGATCGCCTCCGACCTTCGCAAGCCCGACGGGCTCGTTGTCGTGCCGCCCGGCGAGGAGGCGGCGTTCCTCGCGCCGCTCCCCATCAGGCGCCTGTGGGGCGTGGGGGAGCAGACGCGGGCCGTCCTGGCCGAGCAGGGCGTGCGCACGATCGGCGACCTGGCCGAGCTGCCCATCGACGTCCTCGTGCGCCGCCTGGGAGCCCACGGCGCCACCCTGCACGACCGGGCGCGCGGGATCGACCCGTCGCCGGTCACCGGTGACGTCGCGGCGAAGTCGGTCAGCCACGAGCACACCTTCGACGTCGACACGGCGGACGCCGAGGTGATCGAGCGGACGATCCTGGCCCTGGCCGAGGGGGTCGCCTCGCGCCTGCGCGCCGGGGGCGTGCGCGCCTCCACGATCGCCGTCAAGGTCCGCGACAGCGGCTTCAACACGGTCACCCGGCAGCGGACCCTGCCCGAGCCGACCGACCTGGCCGACCCCATCTTCCGGACGGCCCTCGAGCTGGTGCGCCCGGAGGTGCGCGGGCGCCGGATCCGCCTGCTCGGGGTCGGCGCCCACGGTCTCGGCGAGCCCGCCCAGATGGGCCTCTTCGCGACGGAGGATCCTCGGCGGCGCAAGGCAGTGGAGGCGCAGGACGAGATCCGCCGCAAATACGGCAGCCGCGCCCTGACCCGTGCCCGGCTGCTCGGCGACCCTCTCGCCGATCCCGGGGGTCGCGACCCGCTGCAGCCGCTCGAGGGCCGTCGGGTCGGCCGGGCGCGGCCGGGCGCCGGGGGCGCGGGAGACGCCGGGCGCGCTGAGGGCGACGGGCGCGACGGGCGCGACAACCAGCCCGACGAGGGGAACGGCCCGGAGCGCTGACGTCGGATCCGGCTGCCCGCACGGCGGGAGAAGCCCTATCGGCCGACCGCCGCGGCGAACGCCTCGATCGAGGCGAACATCGGCCCGGGCGCGTGGACAGGCGAGGCGCTCCTCGCCGCCGCCCGGAGCTTCTTCCTCAGCGGCTCCGGGAACGACTTCGCCTCGCCGTCCTCGAAGAAGGTGATCGCCGACATCGTCGAGATGTAGTCGACCTCGCCTGGAAAGATGGCGACCGCCGCAGCGACGATCTGCGGCAGGGTCATTCCTGCGTCGAGGAGCGCCGCGATGTCCAGGTAGTCCTTCTGCTCCACCCGCTCGTTGATGACCTTCGCCTTCGTCCCCGCGAGGTCGCGCAGCGACGCGATGACGACGCCCTTCGGGTCCGGGCGACGGGGCTCATGCGGATCTTGTCGGCAGCGGCGGCGTCCGCCCGTAGCCGAAGCGGAGATGCCAGTAGTCCCATCGGCGCGGGTCGAAGATGCCGGCTGGCGCGGCGGCAAGGACCCGGCGCATGGCCTCCGTCCCGAAGATGGCCTCGACCCGGTCGGCGTCCTCGCTCGTCCCCACGGCCATCGCCTGCACGATGAGTCGCTCCGGGCGACGAAGGGTCTGCGCGGCGCGCTGCCACCAGATGAGGCGCTCCGCCATGTCGCCCAGTCGCTGGGCAGTCTCCTGGTCCGTCATGACCTCGCGGACGCGCGCCTCGAGGTCAAGCCGCGGTAGCTTCGCGTCGCCTTCCATGGCCGCCGTCTGCTGGCGGATCTGCACGGCCCGGCGCTGCGTCAATCGCCAGGTAGCGAGCGTGGAGAGGGCGTCGACCGGCGCTTCGGGGGCCACGCGGTAGCGCGGTCGACTGTCGCCTTCGCGTACGACGAGACCTTCGTCGAGCAGCGCTTCGACAGTCCGTTGCGCGCTCGAGAGCGGTGCGCCGGTCAACTTGGCGAGCTCGCCGAGCCGCAGGCCCGACGGGCGCTCGATCAGGGCCACCAGGGCCGCCGCCGTTCGCTC
>CAZVPS010000358.1:0-2329 GCA_964629105.1 uncultured Anaerolineaceae bacterium | reverse complement strand
TCCGCCGTTACGAGCGCGAGGCCCGGCGGGGCCACCCGGTCATCGCCGTGAAGGAAACCGATCCGGCACGCAGGAAGGCGATCCGGGCAATCGTCCGGGCCCACGGCGCCCACTTCACGAACTTCTACGGCCGCTTCTTCACGGAGACGCTCGACCCTTACACCGGCCCCGACGAGGGCGACCTCCCGATCTGACGATTCGGGCGCCGACGACTACGTCCGGAAGGGGTTCTCGACGCGAACCGAGCCGTAGACGGCGCCATGCGCCAGGTCCTCGGTCAGGAGGCGCCGACACCCGGCGGCTTCCGCAGCTCGGACGATCAGCGCGTCCCACGGCGAGATCCCCCACTCGCGGCTGCCCGCGATGGCGGCCGTCACGAGCTGCGCATCGAGCGGCACGACGGGCAACCGTGCGAGCTGCTCCACGAGCGCCGCGCCGGCCTCGGGCGCCAGCGGCCGGGCTAGCTTTCGCGTCGTGACGACGTAGAACTCGGTCAGGACCTGGGCCGAGATGACGAGGTCAACGTCCGGGCCCGGCTCGACAGTCGCGCGTGCGCGTGCCTGCTTGGCCGGGTCCGCGTCGTCGACCGTGTAGACCCAGACGTTCGTGTCAACGAAGCTGCGTTCGGTCATGAATCTCATCCCGCGTCCACGTTCGGCCGCCCTGGCCGCTGCCGGCATGACTCGCTGCGGCGAGCTCGAGGAAGCCCGCCAGGGCCGCCGAGGTCGGACCGCTGCCGGCGTACCGCTCGAGGTAGTCGCGAAGAATCGCGTTGACCGACGTCCGATGCTCCAGCGCCCGGACACGGGCCATCCGGAGCACGTCATCGTCGACCGAGATCGTCAGGTTTGCCATCACTGCATCCTCAACCCGTGTAACACGGGATCAGTGTAGCACGAGCCTCGCTATCGCTCCCCGGACCGCCTCGCGTCATCCCGCTGTCCCGCCTGGCGTCGGCGGTCATGCATGGAGAGCAGGCGCTTGCGGAGGCGGATGGAGCCCGGGGTGACCTCGACCAGCTCGTCGTCGCCGATGAACTCCATCGCGGACTCCAGGGTCATCGGCCGGGGCGGCGTCAGGCGCAGGGCCTCGTCGTGGGCGTGGGTCCGGATGTTCGTCAGCTTCTTCTCTTTCGTGACGTTGACGTCCATGTCGCCCGAGCGCGCGTTCTCGCCCACCACCATCCCCTCGTAGGCGTCGACGCCGGCGCCGATGAAGAGCTCGGACCGCTCCTGGAGGCTGAAGAGGGCGTAGGCGTTCGAGGTCCCGGCCCGGTCGGCGACGAGCACCCCGTTGGTGCGGTGGGTCACCTCGCCGGCCCAGGGCCCGTAGCCCTCGCCAAGCTGGTGGAGCAGCGCCGTGCCGCGGGTCTCGGTGAGGAGCTGGCCGCGGTAGCCGATGAGCCCGCGAACCGGGAGGACGAACTCCATCCGGACCCGCCCGTCGGCGTCGGTCGACATCTGCTCCAGGCGGCCCTTGCGCCCGGCGAGGGCGGTCTGGATCTCGCCGATGTAGTCGGGCGGGATGTCGATGGTGATCCGCTCGTAGGGCTCCTGGACCCCGCCGTCCACCGTGTGGAGGATCACCTCCGGGCGGCTGACCTGGAGCTCGTACCCTTCGCGGCGCATCTGCTCGACGAGGACGGCGAGCTGGAGCTCTCCCCTCCCCCGGACCTCGTAGGTATCGCCGGTCTCGGTCGGGAAGAACTGGATGGCGACGTTGCCCAGGATCTCCTTCTCCAGGCGCGCCCGCAGCTGGCGGCTGGTGAGGTACCGGCCCTCGCGCCCGGAGAGCGGCGAGGTGTTGACCCCGAAGGTCATCCGCAGGGTCGGCTCGTCGACCTCGATGCGCGGCAGCGGTCGCGGGTCGCCCGGTTCGGTCAGGGTGTCGCCGATCGTGACCTCGGGAAGCCCCGCGACCGAGACGATGTCGCCGGGGCCGGCCTCCTCGATGTCGACGCGCTCGATCCCGTGGGCGGTCTGGAGGCTCGTGACGGTGCCGGAGAGGGTAACGGTGCGTCCGGGTTCGACTGACCCCGCCGTGTCGTCGGGTTCCTCGCGGACGACGACGATCCGCTGACCGACCCGAATGGCGCCATTGACCACCCGCCCAACCGCCATCCGGCCGACGTACTCGTTGGCCGAGAGGTTGGTGACCAGGAGCTGGAGGGGATGGTCGGGCGTGTACGACGGCGGCGGTGTGACCTCGACGAGCAGGTCGAGGAGGGGTCGAAGGTCGGTCCCGGGAGTGGCCAGGTCGCGGGTGGCGGTGGCGGCCTTGGCGTTCGTGTAGACGACCGGGAACTCGATCTGGTGCTCGTCGGCGCCGA
>CAZVPS010000357.1:0-2339 GCA_964629105.1 uncultured Anaerolineaceae bacterium | reverse complement strand
TCGGGCCAGATCGCGATCGAGACCGGGATCCGCGGGCCGAACATGTGCATCGTCACGGCCTGCTCCACGGGCACCCACAACATCGGCGAGGCGGCGGAGCTGATCCGGCGCGGCGACGTCGTGGCGGCGATCGCCGGCTCCACGGAGACGCCGCTCCACGAGCTGGCCCACATCGGCTTCTCCAACATGCGGGGCATGGGCACGCCGCGCGAGGGCGACGTCGAGCAGTCGATCTCGCGGCCCTTCGACATCAGCCGTAATGGCTTCGTCCTGGGCGAGGGCGCCGGCGCAGTCGTCCTCGAGGATCTCGAGTACGCGAAGGCGCGCGGGGCGACCATCTATGCCGAGGTCGTCGGCTTCGGCTCCGCCGCCGACGCCTGGGACCTCATCCAGCCGGTGGAGAGGGGCGACGGCGTCCGCCGGGCGATCGTCGCCGCGCTCGAGCGCTACGACGTCCAGGCGGAATGGATCGACATGATCAACCCCCACGGCACGTCCACGCCGCTGGGCGACCTCCGCGAGGCCCAGGCCTTCTGGGCGGTCTTCGGCGAGCGGACCCCGGAGATCAGCATCAGCGCCACCAAGTCGCTCACCGGGCACCTCATGGGCGCCGCCGGCGCCGTCGAGGCGATCTTCACGATCCTCGCCGTCCACAACCAGACCGTCCCCGGCGTCCCCACCTTCCGGGACCCCGACCCGGAGATCAACCTCAACGTCCCGGTGACCACGGTCCAGCGCGAGATCCGCTACGCCATCTCCGACAACGTCGGCCTCGGCGGCCACAACGGCGCCGTCGTGTTCAAGCGCTACGAGGGCGACTGACCGTCTGGCTAGAATCCGGCCAACGCGCCCACACCCGCGGCCGGTCGCGCCGGCCGCCGCACCCGAGGAGACGCCCGTGCCGCCCAGCCAGGATCCCGCCCGCCGCGCCGTCGTGACCGGCCTCGGCGCCGTCATGCCGATCGGCAACGACTTCGAGACCTACTGGCGGAACCTGCGGGGCGGCGTCTCCGGGGTCGCGACCATCACCCATTTCGACCCCAGCGACTTCGAGGTCAAGATCGCCGCCGAGGTGAAGGGATTCCGGGCCGGCGATCACATGGACGCCAAGATGGCGCGCCGGATGGGCCGCTTCACGCACCTCGCCATGGCCGCCTCGAAGGAGGCGCTCGACTCTGCCGGGATCGACCCGGCCGTCCTGGGCCCCGAGGAGCGGGATCGGGTCGGCGTCGTGATCAACACGGGCGGCGGCGGGATCGAGCAGGTCGTGGACGCGACGCTGGTCCGCGGATCGCGCGGGCCGCGCTTCGTCAGCCCCTTCGCGATCCCGGCCCTCTCGGGGTCGATGGCCGCCTGCATGGTCAGCATGGAGCACGGCCTCACGGGACCGGTCATAACCCAGGTGGCGGCCTGCGCGACGTCGGTCATCGCCTTCCACGATGCCCTGCGGCTGATCGCCGAAGGCGAGTGCGACGTCGTCCTGGCCGGCGGGACCGAGGCGCCGATCCTGGAGATCGGCGTCGCCGCGCTGGGCAACATGGGCGCGCTGTCGAAGCGGAACGACGACCCCACGCGGGCCTCGCGCCCGTTCGACCGCGACCGCGACGGCTTCGTCCTTGGCGAGGGCGCGGGCGTGGTGATCGTCGAGTCGCTGGCCCACGCGCTGGCGCGGGGGGCGAGGCCGCTGGCGGAAGTGCTCGGCGGCGCCCTGACGGCCGACGCCTTCCACATCTCGGCGCCGGAGCCGACCGGACGCGGCGCCACGCGGGCGATGTCGATGGCCCGGCAGCGAGCGGGCGTGACGGCCGACGAGATCGACTGGATCGTCGCCCACGGCACCTCCACGCCGCTCAACGACGTGACCGAGACGCGGGCGATCAAGGCCTCCTTCGGCCCGGCTGCGTCGAAGCTGGCGATCAGCTCGCCCAAGTCGATGATCGGGCACCTCGTGGGGGCGGCCGGGATCGCCTCCGCGCTGGCGGCGCTCGGCGGGATCCGCGACCAGGTGCTCTCCCCCACGATCAACCACGACAACCCGGACCTGCCGGAGTGCAACCTCGACTACGTGCCGCTCGTGGCCCGCAAGGCGAAGGTGGACACGGTGATGGTCAACGGCTTCGGCTTCGGCGGCCAGAACGCGGTGGCGATCTTCCGGCGCTATACGGGGTAGTCGGCGGGGCGGCGGGTCGCTCGCCCGCGCCCGGATCGCAGGCACTGTTCTCGTCCAGATACGTCCGTGACATCAGGACGTCCGCGCCCCGCCGGCTCGTCGGGCGGCCCGTCTGCCGGCCCGCGCCCTGACCGCGTCCTGCCGGCCGTGCATTGAACGCTTCCTGCCG
>CAZVPS010000356.1:0-2344 GCA_964629105.1 uncultured Anaerolineaceae bacterium | reverse complement strand
TCTACCGCGAGCACGAGGATCCCGAGGCGGTCGACGACGCCCTGGACCACCTCGACGAGGTCCTGGGGACCGCTGCGGTCGACGCGGTTCTCCTGCGGTTCACCACCGACTTCCCGCCCCTCGCGGTCCACCGCGGCGAGCTGACGCCCGACGCCTACCTGGCCGGGGAGACGGCGGGAACCCCGAACCGCGAGGTGGCGCTCGAGGAGCTGGCCGCCTGCTGGCTGGAGAACGCGAACCCGGCGTTCGCCCCCTACCGCGAGCTGTTCGACGACGGCGAGCTCGCAGCCTCCACCGCCTACCGGGCCGTGATCGAGGAGCTGGAGCGCTTCTTCGCCGGCCGGGTCCCGTTCGGCCCGGACCAGCAGGACCTCGTGGCGATGCTGCGGGCGCCGGCCCTGGCCGAGCCGGGCTCGCTTGCGGGGCAGCTCCGCTGGATCCGGGCCCGCTGGGGCAGCTTCCTGGCGGCCTACCTGGGCGAGCGGTTCGGCGCCCTCCTGGACCGGCTCGTGACCGGCCTCGACGTGGCGTCCGAGGAGGAGCGCGCCCTCTGGATGCGCCACCACCCGGGCCCGGGCGGGGGCGCGGGGGCGGGCCACGCCCCTTCCTTCGGCGGCCTGGACGCCGAGCCGGAGCGCTTCTCGAAGGACCGGGACTGGATGCCGCGGGTCGTGCTCATGGCCAAGAGCGCGTACGTCTGGCTGGACCAGCTGAGTCGCTGGTACGGCCGCGAGATCCGGCACCTGGACCAGGTCCCCGACGACGAGCTGGACCGGCTCGCCCGGTGGGGCTTCACCGGCCTCTGGCTGATCGGCCTCTGGGAGCGGAGCCGGGCGAGCCAGCAGATCAAGCAGCTCCGCGGGAACCCGGATGCCGTCGCGTCCGCCTACTCCCTGCGCGACTATGCCATCGCCGCGGACCTCGGCGGCGAGGCGGCCTGGGCGGCCCTGCGCGACCGTGCCTGGACCCGGGGCATCCGCCTGGCGTCCGACATGGTCCCCAACCACATGGGGATCGACTCGCGCTGGGTCGTGGAGCAGCCGGACTGGTTCCTCTCCCGGCCCGACAGCCCGTACCCCGGCTACACCTTCGGCGGCACCGACCTCTCGGACGACCCGCGGGTCGGGATCCAGATCGAGGACCACTACTGGAATTCGACGGACGCGGCGGTCGTCTTCCGCCGCGAGGACCGCTGGACCGGCGACGTCCGCTACGTCTACCACGGCAACGACGGCACGAGCATGCCGTGGAACGACACCGCCCAGCTGGACTACCTGAAGCCCGAGGTCCGCGAGGCCGTCATCCAGGCGATCCTCGCCGTGGCCCGGCGCTTCCCGATCATCCGCTTCGACGCCGCGATGACCCTGGCCAAGAAGCACGTCGCCCGCCTCTGGTACCCGGAGCCCGGGCAGGGCGGGGCGATCCCGTCGCGCGCCGAATCGGCCATGACCAGGGAGGCCTTCGACGCCGCCATCCCCGAGGAGTTCTGGCGGGAGGTCGTGGACCGGGTCGCGACCGAGGTGCCCGACACGCTCCTCCTGGCGGAGGCCTTCTGGCTGATGGAGGGCTATTTCGTCCGCACCCTCGGCATGCACCGGGTCTACAACAGCGCCTTCATGCACATGCTCCGCGACGAGAAGAACGCGGAGTACCGGCTCCTGGTGAAGAACACCCTGGAGTTCGATCCCGAGATCCTCAAGCGCTATGTCAACTTCATGAACAACCCGGACGAGAAGACGGCGATCGAGCAGTTCGGGACGGGCGACAAGTACTTCGGGATCGCGACGGTCCTCGCGACCATGCCAGGCCTGCCGATGTTCGGGCACGGCCAGGTGGAGGGGTTCGCCGAGAAGTACGGGATGGAGTTCCGGCGCGCCTACTGGGACGAGCGCCCCAACGAGGGGCTGGTGGCCCGCCACGAGTGGCAGCTCTTCCCCCTCCTCCACCGCCGCCGCCTCTTCGCCGAAGTCCGCGACTTCCGCTTCTACGACGTCGTGGACGACGCCGGCCACGTCAACGAGGACGTGCTCGCCTACTCCAACCGGAGCGGCGGCGAGCGCACCCTGGTCATCTACCACAACCGGTTCGCGTCGATGCACGGGCGGATCAGCGACTCGGTCGCCTTCGCCGTCAAGGACGAGGGCGGGGCAAAGCATCTCGTGCGGTCCACGCTGGCCGACGGCCTCGGCCTCTCTGGAGACCCGGGGGCGGTCGTCCTTTTCCGCGACACGCTCGACGGCATGGAGTACGTCCGGGAGACGGGCGACCTGCGCGACAGGGGCCTCCGCGTGGAGCTCGAGGCCTACGGAGCGCGCGTCCTCCTCGACTGGCGCGAGATCGGCGG
>CAZVPS010000355.1:0-2348 GCA_964629105.1 uncultured Anaerolineaceae bacterium | reverse complement strand
GAGGCGAGGAAGGCGACGGCGTTGGCGATGTCGTCCACGGTCCCGAAGTGGCCCAGCGGCGTCTGCTTCCGGATCGCCTCCTGGAGCTCGTCGGGGAGGTCCTTCGTCAGCTCGGTGATGATGAAACCAGGCGCCACCGCGTTGGCGGTGATCCCCCGGCTGGCGACCTCGCGGGCGACCGCCTTGGTCAGGCCGATGAGCCCGGCCTTCGACGACGAGTAGTTGGCCTGGCCGGCCTGGCCGGCCTGGCCGGAGACGCTCGACATGTTGATGATCCGGCCGGCGCGGGCCTTGAGCATCGGCCGGAGGACCGCCTTCGTGCAGTAGAAGGCGCCGAAGAGGTTGACCTCCAGGACGGTCTTCCACTCGTCGATGCTCATCCGCATGACCAGGTCGTCGCGGGTGATCCCGGCGTTGTTGACGAGGATGTCGACCTTCCCGTACGCATCGAGGGCGGCCTGCACGAAGGCGGCGCAGGACTCCGGGTCGGTGACGTCGCCGGCGAAGAAGAGGGCCCGCCGGCCGAGCGCCTCCACGTCGGTGCGGGTCTGCGCCGCGACCTCCGGGCTGCCCCGGTCCATGAACGCGATGTCGGCGCCCTGCTGCGCCAGCCGGAGCACGATGGCCCTGCCGATGCCGCGCGAGCCGCCGGTGACGAGGGCGGCCTTGCCGGTGAGATCGATCATGCGGGAACCTCCTTGGGCGAATCCGTGGCCGGCAGTGCGGGCGTATCCGCGGGCATGGGCGTGGGCGAATCCGTGGTCGTTGGCGAGGGGACGGGCGCGCGGGCCGGCGGCTCGCCCGGCACCACGTCGTCGAGGGGGACGTCCACCGGCCCGGGGCTGGCGAGGACGGCGGCGAGCTGCGGCGGGATGGGGTCAACGGAGTCCCAGTCCACCGGCAGGCGGACCCGGATGGCCTCGGGGTCGATGGCCGCGGCGCGGGCGCCGTTGGCCGGGTCGGCGGACCACTCCAGCGCCACGGCGCCCGAGGTGAAGCCGGCCCCGAAGGCGACGAAGACGATCCGGTCGCCCACCTTGACGCGACCGGAGTCGACCGCCTCCGCGAGGGCCAGGGGCACCGACGCCGCCGAGGTGTTCCCGTAGCGGCCCACGTTGACGAAGATCCGCTCCATCGGGAAGCCCAGGCCCTTGGCCACGGCCTCGATGATCCGGATGTTGGCCTGGTGCGGGATGACGAGGTCGATCTCGTCGGGGTGGAGGCCGGCCCGCTCGATCGCCGCCAGCGCCGACGCCGCCAGGGTCTTCGTCGCGAAGCGATAGGTCTCCTTCCCCTCCATCCGGATGAAGTGCTCGCCGCGGCCCACGGTCTCCGCCGAGGACGGGCTCTTGGAGCCGCCGGCCGGGAGCCAGATCATGTAGGCGCCCGCGGGATCGGTCGTCAGCTCGATGCCGTGGGGGCCGGTGGGCTCGTCGGAGACCGAGACCACCACCGCCCCGGCGCCGTCCCCGAACAGGATGCAGGTGCCCCGGTCGGTGTAGTCGAGGAAGCGGGTGAGGAGCTCGGCGCCGACGACGAGCACGTGGCGGGCCATGCCGGACGTTACGTAGGCGTACGCCGTGGAGTACGCGTAGACGAAGCCCGAGCAGGCCGCCGCGACGTCCATCGCCGCCGCCCGCCGGTTGCCGATCGCCTCCTTGACGAGGGCCGCCGTGGACGGCATCCAGTAGTCGGGGGTGAGCGTGGCCACCAGGATCAGGTCGATCTCGTCGGGCTCCAGGCCTGCCACGGCGATCGCCCGGGCGCCGGCGACGGCGGCCATCGACGCGGTGGTCTCGTGGGCGGCGGCCACCCGCCGTTCGCGGATCCCGGTCCGGGAGACGATCCACTCGTCGTTCGTGTCGACGATCCGCTCGAGGTCCGCGTTCGTCAGGACGGCGGACGGGGCGTAGCTGCCCCAGCCGCTGATCCGGGCGAAGCGGGCAGCCGGGGCGGGCGCAGCCGGGGCCGGATCAGTCGCGGGGAGCGTCACAGCGGCTCCACCTCGATGAGCGGGTGCTTGGCCTTGACGAGCGACCCGTCCTCCGGCACGACCCGGACCACCCGGCCGGCCTTGTCGGACTTGATCTCGTTGAAGAGCTTCATCGCCTCGATGAGGCCGATCACCTGGCCCACGACCACCTCGCGGCCGGCCTCCACGAAGGGCGGCGAGCCGGGGCTGGGCGAGGCGTAGAAGATCCCCGTCAGGGGCGCCAGGACGGCGGCGCGGGTCGAAGCGGGTGGGTCGGCCGGCACGACGCCGGGCGCTCCGGCCGGGGCGCCGAGGTCCGGGGGCCAGGCCGCCGACGACGGGTCTGCGAGGGCCCCGGCGGCCGCGGCGGACGCGG
>CAZVPS010000354.1:0-2358 GCA_964629105.1 uncultured Anaerolineaceae bacterium | reverse complement strand
CCGCGATCTCCTCCTTGAGTCGCTTCCATTGCGGGGCCGATGTCACCGTCGCTTCCCCGTTCACCTTGATGAACTGCCACGTCCTGCGGACCTCGGCCGAGGAGACCAGGCGGGCGACGGCACCGGGCAGGAGCGCGAGGTACGTGCCGTGGGCCTTCGCGATGATCGCGCGGTAGCGCGTCCAGTCGATCGGGGTCACCGCGAGCAGGGAGAGGACGTCCGCCTCGTCCTTGTCGCCCTTGGTGCGACCCTGTCGGTCGATCCAGGCGCACAACTTCAGGACGAGAAGGCCCTCGGGGTTGATGACCCGGAATCCCATCATCGTCCTGGAGGGTTCGACCAGCTCCTCGATCGCCACCCCGGAGTTCGAGAGATGCTCGACGAACACGTCGACCTCCACCCGGTCGATGATCAGCTCGTACCTCCGGAGGTTGTCGTTCCTGGTCAGGGCCGGCCCAAACTCCCGCTGCAGCTGGCCGAGACCTCCGAAGTCGACGAAGATGTCGACGTCGGTCGAGCGCTGGCCGCGGGCGTAGAGGTAGACCGCCCACCCGCCGAGGATGACGGCGTCCGGAACGACCCTCTGGAGGCGTGCGAGGACGGCCTGCGCGTCGCGAACCTGGGCGTCGCGGTAGAAGTCGCTCACAGGGCCAGCCTCCCCTCCAGGGCTCGCAGGTAGTCCGACGCGAAGAAGTCGGCCTCCATCCACAGGTCGACGTAGAGCTGCGCCGGGCCGACGATGTCGGGCAGGTTGCGGGCCATCACGCTGTCTGCCTCATGGACGATGAGCGTGGCGGCACCCCCATCGGGTGACTCGCTGAACCGACGGCGAAGTTCGGCGAGCGTCGCCTGGTCATCGGCGCCCACGTAGGCTCGAGCCACCGAGAAGGGGGCAGGCTCGTCCCCGTAGCGCGCCACGAACCCGGCGAACGACGTCAGGGCGAGCCCCGGCGGCAGCACGCGCCGAAGGTCGCGTGCGTGCTCCACGGACGTGAACGCGGCGAGCGGCCTGGACGGCTGACGGCGAGCGGCCCACAGCAGCAGGATCTTCCGGACGTCGCGCACGACCAGGTTCTTGCCCACAACGCTGGCGGCTCCGACAGCCCGAAGCGGCTCCAGCGCCAGGTTGACATTGCCGGGAGACATGCCGAGTTCGGCCGCCAGTGCTCGCTGATGGAAGGTGGTTCGGCGGCCCTCGAGGACGTCGTCCGCGATCTGCCGCCAGAGGATCTCTCGCTTCAGCATCGTTCATCCATCATACTGAACATCCGGCCTATGTTCAGTATCGAACGAACAGGCGCGCTCGTCAAGCAAGGTTCGGAGCGCCCACTTCGTCTCCTGGGGGTGGCGCAGATCCACCATCGTCACCCAGGCGGGCGGAGACGCAGGCGCTCCCGCAGGGCGGCCATCAGCGCGGGCATTGGCTGGCACGTCACGCGAGGTCTTCTCCGCTGGAGGACGAGCTCAGCCGATGCAGCGGAGCTGGTCGCACCCGAGCGGGTCGGGCTGCCCCCAGATCACGGTGAACCGCCGGATGGCGGTGTAGGCGTCGACTGGAAGCCCGTAGTAGTGACCACACGTCGGGTGATCCAGGACTTCCTCGCAGTGCTCGTGGACGGCGACCGCGAACGACCTGATGAGCTCCTCCTCACCGTGGCGATGGAACGCCCTTCGTCGGTCGAGCGAACGGTCGATGAAGTCGTATGCGTACTCGGACAGGCGGAGGTCGTCGCGGCCGCCACGAGCCCACACCTCGACCAGCTTGATCTCGGCGGGGTACGAGGCGTCATGGCTCGGCAGGAGCGCACTGAACGCGAAGCCCATCGCTCCGCTGTCGTACGGGTCGAGCGTCGGAACCGGGAAGGTCGCCCCGTAGTTCCACAGGATCGCGGAGAGCCTGCCGAGATGTCTCCTGAGCTCAAGTTCGGTCGCCATCTAGGCGTGCCGCGCCAGCGCCTCCGAGCGTGGCTCGGGAAAGCGTTCACCTTCCCCGAGCTGGGGCCGCGACTTTCGCCGCCCCAGAGGGGCGAGCTCAGCTTTCCGCAGGGTCCCCGCCTTGAACATCTCGAAGCTCGCGACGGGGATCCGATAGATCCGGTCGGACACGGCGATCGCCGGAAGCTGGTCGGCATGGATCAGCCGAAGCACCGTCGACGTGCTCACGCTCAACTCGGCGGCGACCTCAGCGGGGCTCAGAAACTGCTTCTCGTGCACGCTGTACGCTCCCTGCTACATCGTCCACGATAAGCCACCAGCGGCAGCTGTCAAGCCAGGTGGCGAACCCGAACCGGCCGGCACAGGGTCCCACGCACTCGGCCACGACGACCGGATGATCGAGGACACGATCGAGCACCTCGA
>CAZVPS010000353.1:0-2377 GCA_964629105.1 uncultured Anaerolineaceae bacterium | reverse complement strand
ATGAACCCAGCGCCGACAGGCTCCTCGTTCGTGTGGCCGCCGAGGACGCCCTGCGGCGTCGGTTCCCAACCTTCGCTCGGGACTACGCGCACTACGTCGGCCGGATCGCCGACCAGCTCGAGGCTGTGAGTGGGGAAGGGGAGAAAGGATGACCGCCCGATACGACGACTTCGAGGATCTCGAGAGTGATTCCCTTGAGGACCTCCACGCGGACAGGCTCGGAGCGGACCCTGGTATCGACCAACTCGTATCGGCCACTCGGGAGCGTCGAGCGTTTCTCAGGGCCTGTAGCCGAATTCCTGCCGCGGCGACGGGAGGAGCGGCGGTGCCGGGCGCGTGGGAGTCGTGACGGTTCAACGATGCGATGGAGGCCGGCCCCGGGCGCGCCTGGGGCGCCCGACGGTCCAGCAGACGCCCCCGGGCGGCAGACCGGGGCTGCCGGGTGGCTCGGCCGAGCGGGTGTGGGCAGGGTCAGGCCGCCGCGCGCCAGGCCAGGTAGCCGACCGAGGCCACTTCCAGCCAGGCCCGGGCGGAGGCTTCGCTGCCCTCGTAGCAGCGCGACAGGCGGCGCCAGCGCCCGAGCTGGGCGAAGGCGTGCTCGACCTTGTAGAGGGGCCAGAGTGGGACGAAGCCGCTCGTACCCGGCGGCGGCGCCTTGATGTCGAGCGCGAGGTGCTTGCGCTCGGCGAGCCTGGCGAGGCCGCGGTAGGCCCGATCGCCGACGATCGCCCGCACGCGCGGGAGATCGGCCAGCCGGTCGCGGAGGAGCTCGCGCGCGGCGACGACGTCGTGGGGCCGGGCGGAGTCCACGCGGGCGGCAACGGGCAGCCCCAGGATCTCGACGAGAAGCGTCCGCTTGGTGCCAATCGTCCGGCCACCCCGGCCACCCGCCTCGTGGAACGTCGGTCCGTAGCGGCCGCCCTTCACCGTCTGGGCGTCGACCATGACCATCGACGGGAGTGCTTCGCGGTCGTGGAGCAGCCGGACGATCGCCGCCAGTCTCGCCATCGCAGCGGCCCACACCCCGTTGGCGCGCCAGCGCCGCCACTGGGCCCAGACCGCCGTCCAGGTCCCGTAGCGCTCGGGCAGGTAGCGCCACTGGCAGCCGGTCCGGGCGATGAACAGCATCGCCTCGACCATCGCTCGGCGCGGGATCTGCGCCGGCGCGCCCCGGCGACCCGGCGGGTCGAACAGGTCGGCGACCAGCTCCCACTGCTCATCGGTCAAGGCGATCGCGAAGCTCATGCCGGCCCGCCTCACGGCCGGCCGTGTCAGCTTCTGTGGCACAAACCCCACGATCCGAACGTGAGAATTCGGCTACAGGCCCTTAGCATGATTCATCGGGACGAGGAGGGGCAGGGCCTCGCGGAGTACGCCCTCATCCTCGCCCTCATCGCGATCGTCGCGATCGTCGCTCTCATCTTCCTGGGCGGCCAGGTCTCGAAGATCCTGTCCACCGTCGGCAACTCGATCTAGCGACCGCACCTCGCACCGCATGCGCGATGCCGGGTCCTTCGGGACCCGGCATCTCCGCTTCACGGGTGGCGCGCCGCCGCACCGCCCAAGGGTCCGCCAGGACTTGACACGGCTGCCGGCCGCGCCTACGGTTCGATCCGCCGCGCAGGTCGCCAGCTGAATCGTGGCTGGACTCGCGGTCAGATCATCCGTTCCGGGTCCCGGGGACCCAGCAGCTCCCGCGGGGGCGGGGGACTCTCCAAGGGAAGGAGGTAGACACCTAATGGCGTATCTGTCCGGACTCATCTCGTATCTTCTGGACCGCGACGAGGAGGGCCAGGGTCTCGCGGAGTACGCGCTGATCCTCGCCCTCATCGCGATCGTTGCGATCGTGGCGCTCATCTTCCTGGGAGGCCAGGTCTCGAAGATCCTGTCCACCGTCGGCAACTCGATCTAGGACCGCTCCGAACGGGCCGTCGGGACACCCCGGCGGCCCGTTCCCATCTCCAGCGCCACGGCGCGGGCGTTCACCGGGGGAGGATCTCCATGGCACCGGCAGCGCGCCGGCGCCGGCGGATCACGCCGAAGGACGATCAGGCAGGCCAGGGCCTCGTCGAATACGCACTCATCCTCGTCCTCATCGTCATCGTCGCCATCGCCAGCCTGACCTTCTTCGGCACCGCCGTCTCCGGCTACCTCAGCTCCATCGGCACATCGATCTGACAAGAGACCGGCCCCCAACGCGCGGCCGGTCTCTTGTGCGTTCGTGACCGCCGCCAACAACCCCGCGTCCTCCTGGGGTTCGTGCGGGGAATCCTTCCATTTGTTCCCAACGGTCCTGGCACTTTCGTATGGTCGCACGGTTCCCGGCCGGTGCTAGAGTGGTGCCGCCTGTCAAACGGCAACGGGGAGACCAACCTTG
>CAZVPS010000352.1:0-2391 GCA_964629105.1 uncultured Anaerolineaceae bacterium | reverse complement strand
GAAGGCTCGACGTGGCCACCGGGCCTCAGGAGGATCCGGTCGTGGCGCGATCCTTCAACGGAGTCCCAGCCGGATGCGCGTTCGAAGGCGTCTCCGCCGGCGTCTCCGCCCGCCGAACCGTGAGGGCGGCCTCGGTTCCCCCTCCGGGCCGGGGCCGAAGCTCCAGGGCCGCCCCGAGGTACTCGGCCAGCCGGTGGGCGACGAACAGGCCGATCCCCAACCCGCCGGAGGCCCGCGTCGAGGACCCGTCGCGCTGGGTGAAGGGCTCGAACGCCTTGGGCAGGAACTCCGGGTCGATCCCCGGTCCCCGGTCCGCCACCACGACCTGCAGGTGATGCTCCCCGCTCCCGTGAGCCGTGATGGTGACCGGCTCCTCCGGCGGGGAGAACCTGAGCGCGTTGTCGACGAGCTGGCGAAGCAGCGTCTCCAGCGCGGCCGGGGCCGTGCGGACCAGCGCCTCGCCCACCTCCACCTGAAGGCGGGCCCCATCTCGTGGGTGGGTGCCCGTCACCACGGCCGAGACGACCTCGGCAAGCGGGGCCGAGATGGACACCAGATCCTCGGCCACGAGCGGGCCCTCGGAGACGGCAAGGACCGTGGTGACCAGATCGCTGAGGCGCCGCGCGGACGAGCCGATGCCCTGAAGCAGGCTCCGCTCCGGCTCGGCCGAGCCCTGGTGCTGCAGCAGCAGCTTGGTGGAGCCGAGCAGGACGGCAAGCGGCGTGCGGAACTCGTGCGAGATCGTCGAGATCACCGCCGCCTTGTGCGCGGCGAGCTCGGCCTCGCGTCGTGCCACGTCGGCCTCCCTGGCAAGCGAGCGCTCCAGGCGCCAGATGATCATGGCCATGAGCGTGCCGATCAGAAGGAACGAGATCCCCCGGATCGCCATGTGGTGCCCGAGCTGCGGGGTCCCGAGGCGGACGTCTGCGGGCAGCAGCGGACCGGCCACCACCCCGGAGATGCCGGCCACAACCACGGCTCCTGCGACCCCGAAGCGAGCCGCCGCGAGCAGGATCGGGAGGTAGAACCAGTGGGGTGGGGCGTGAGCCGCCCCACCCGCGAGGTAGGGCCAGAGCCAGCCCACCGCGATCGCCCCGGCGATCAGCTCCACCGCAAGCGCCGGACGCGTCGAGCTGAGAGCCTCGACCGCGCGACCCATCCACGCGCTGAGACGCTCGGCCATGCCGCGGGCGTGCTCGACGGATGGCGGGTGGGGCGCGGTCTCGGCGACCACTTGCCCCGCAGGGCGAAGAGCCTCGTCCACGCAGGGTCTCCTCTCGCTCAAGGTATCGGTGGGCCGATCCAACGCCCTTAGCCAGCGCGGGCGGGTCCAAGGCCTCGCGGGCCGCCCCGAATCACGCCCGTCTGCCCACGTACACCACGCGCTTGATCGGCCAGCGCATGTCCGTGGCCGTGACCGACCTCGTCGCCGTCGGGGCGACGACGGGCTCCTTCCGTCCCCCCGCCCGTGCACGCGTACAGGGTCGCCCCGGCGAGCGCGAGGCCGGAGGTCTTCAGGAAGCGCCGCCTGGAAAGGAACGGGAGAGGCCGTGGCCGGGCGCTCGGATCCGGCCCCGGGGTCGGCGTCGCGACCGCCATCGGGATCGTGCGGGCCCTGCACGGTCCCGACCCTGCCAAAGCGGTACCTTCCGGAACCCTTCTCCGTAGGCCAGGTAGCGCCTGCGGAGCTCGTAGTAACGGCTGCGGGAGATGCCGAGAGACCGACACGCCTCGGTCACCGCCAGCCTGCCGCTCATCACCAGGTCCAACACCTGCTTTCGAAGCCGTGCAAGACTCGTCGCCGGAGCCAAGGGCGTCTCCTTCCCGTCGAGTGCTGTCTCAACGGGGGGAGCATGCCCTTGGCTTCGTCCCTGTTGTGGGAGGTTCCGATGTCCGGCTTCAACGTGGGCACTACGCTCTAGAAGAGCGATCCGAAACATATCTCCGAACGAGGTTCGAGAGTCGATTCCGCCGCGCTCGTCTCATCCTTTCCTCAGCTCCATGGGGCAGACTCCACGTGTGAAACGCGTGCTGGTGGTGGACGACGAGCCGGCGGTTCGGGACGCGCTGGAACGGGCGCTCAACGCCGAGGGCTATGCCGTCACGACCGCCCGGGACGGGCCGCAGGCGCTCGAGGCGATCGGGAACCGCTCGCCCGACCTGGTCGTGCTCGACGTGCTGATGCCGGTGCTCGACGGGTTCGAGACGTGCCGGCGCCTACGCGCGACGGGCGACAAGACCCCGGTCCTCATGCTCACCGCCAAGGACGCCGTCGGCGACCGGGTGGAAGGGCTGGACGCCGGCGCCGACGACTACCTCGTGAAGCCGTTCGCCCTGGAGGAGCTGCTCGCGCGCATCCGAGCGCTGCTCCGGCGTTCCGTGCCGAACGCG
>CAZVPS010000351.1:0-2392 GCA_964629105.1 uncultured Anaerolineaceae bacterium | reverse complement strand
TCTTCGTGATGATCCCGGGGCTGCCGCTCATCCAGGTCATGTTCCTGGCCCAGGTGCTCAACGCGCTCCTGCTGCCGTTCATCCTGGTGTTCGTGATGCTGCTGGCCCGCGACCGCGAGATCATGGGCGATCTGGCCAGCGGCCGGCTCCTCGGCACGATCGGATGGGTCTCCACGGCGCTGCTGATCCTGCTCTCGCTGGTCCTGCTGGCCACGGCGCTCGTGGGCAACGTCTGACCGAGCCGCGCTCCCCCGGAGGCCGCCGCGGCTGACCGGCCTACCCCGCCTGGCGCCCCGTCGAAGAGAGGCGGCGGCGGACCCTGCCCTGCACGCCGCGGCCGCCGCTCTCCTTCACGCGGTAGAGGGCGGCGTCGGCGCCGGCAATGAGCGCCCGCGCGTTTCGCCCATCGGCCGGGAACGAGGCGATGCCGATGGAGGCGCCCACCGGCACGGGTCCGCGCCCCTGCGCCTGGTACGGCCGGTCGCGCAGGGCGGCCACGATCCGCTCGCCCACCTCGCGGGCGCCGGCGGCGGGGGTGTCGGGCAGGATCACCGCGAACTCGTCGCCGCCGTAGCGCGCGGCCACGTCGGAGCCGCGGAGCGCGGCGCGGATCTGCTCCGCCGTCCAGCGCAGGACCTCGTCGCCGAAGAGGTGGCCGAGCGTGTCGTTCACGAGCTTGAAGTCGTCGAGGTCGATCATCAGGACCGCGAGCGGAGCGCCCGACCGCTGGGCCCGGAGGATCTCCTCGCCCAGGCGCTCGTGCAGGTAGCGGTGGTTGAAGAAGCCGGTCAGCGGGTCGCGGTCGGCGAGGGCCCGCGTCGTCTCGTAGAGCTGGGCGTTACCGAGGGCCATGGCGGCCTCGCTTGCCATCGCCCGGACCAGGTCCAGGCGGCGGGCCTCCAGGTGGAGGGGCCCCCCGAAGATGAGCTCCACGAGCCCGATCGTCTCGCCCTTGGCCACGAGGGGGATCATCACCAGGGCACGCTGGCCGTCGCGGCGCAGGAGGGCGACCTCGGCCGGGTCCGCCGCCGGGTCGAGGGTGTCGATCGTCGAGATCGTCTGCGTCTCGAGAACCCGCCGGGTCTCAGGGAAGTCGGCCAGCGCGAAGACCATGTCCTGGTCCTTCATTCGCTGCAGCGGCCAGTAGCCCCGGGTCAGGAGGCGATCGCCGGGCCGGTCCCAGAACGAGATCGCGCACTCGTCGGCCTCGAAGGCCCGGCCGATGTGCTGGGCGCTCAGGTCCGCCACCTGGCGCGGGTCCAGGCTGCGCGAGAGGGCGCTGCTCATGTCGGCAATCCGGCGGAGGTCCTCCGCGAGCGCCGCCGAGGCGCTGATCGCGCGCGCCGATTCGATCGCCGTGGCCGCCTGGTCGGCCAGGATCGAGAGAATCCGCACGTCGCCGAGATCGAACTGGCGCAGGCCCAGCTTGGAGAGGGTGATGACGCCGGTGACCCGCTCGTCGTAGCGCATCGGGACCACGACCATCGATTCCTCGATCTCGGCGGTGCCCGGGATCGTCTTCCCGCGCGGGTCGGCATTGGCGTCGGGGACCAGGAGCGGGCGGCCGTTCGCGGCGACCCAGCCGGTGAACCCCTCGCCCACCTTGAGCCCGAGGTCCTCGAGCGCGATCGTCTCGTAGCCGTTCTCGCCCGCCGCCATGACCGGGACGAGGTTGTCAGGCTCCTCGAGGAGGTAGACCCGGCAGGCGTGGTAGTCGACGATCGCCCGGATCTCGTCGGCAACCGCCTCGGCGACGGCGCGCACGGAGGGGCGGCCCGCCATCCGCGCCGCGGCGCGCTGCGCCACCTCGAGCTGGGCGACCCAGCGCTCGGTCGCCTCGCGGGCCTCGTCGACCTGGGTCCGTGTCGCCCCCAGCTCGGCGGCCACGCGGTCGATGTCGGCGCGGCCGCGGCTGAGGCGGACGACGACGAGCCGGAGGGCGAGGCTGACGGCGCAGAAGGCGACGAGCTCGACGATCTCCAGCGCATCCAGGTCGGGGCTGACGGCGACCAGCTCGGCGAGGAGGGCGGTCCCGAAGGTGACCGCGGCGACGGCCATCCCGGGCCGGGCCCGCATCGCGAGGGCGGCGAAAACGAGCGGGACGATCGAGAAGGAGACGGCCACGTCCCAGGGGGCCAGCCCGATCGCGGCCACCGCGTAGAAGGCGGTGACCACGGCCGCGACGAACGGGCCACGGGGGCCCAGCAGCCCCTGCCCGGGGTCGCCCAGCACGGCGTCGCGCAGGAGGTCCACGGGATGCAGGGAGCGCGCCGCCACGCCGTCCCCGGGCACCCGGCCGGGACGGTGCAGGCGCGTGGAATTCACCGCGTCGGGCATGCCGGGATCGTCGCATTCCCGGTGCACGCGCGCGCCGGGGCGGAAGTACCGCGCC
>CAZVPS010000350.1:0-2395 GCA_964629105.1 uncultured Anaerolineaceae bacterium | reverse complement strand
TCATCGCCGCCCAGTCGATCGGCGAGCCCGGCACCCAGCTGACGATGCGGACCTTCCACACGGGCGGCGTCGCGTCCGCCGGCGGCACCGACATCACGGCCGGCCTGCCCCGCGTCGAGGAGCTCTTCGAGGCCCGCATCCCCAAGGGCAAGGCCGAGATCAGCCACATCGACGGGATCGTGGAGATCCTGCGGGCCGACACGGGGACGAAAGTCAAGGTCACGAGCGTCGAGCAGTACGACGCCCAGCTCCGGCTCCCCGCCGGCGCCGAGGTGCTCGCGGCGGCCGGCGATCTCGTGGAGAAGAGCCAGGTCCTGGCCCGCGTCGCGGGCAGGGACGGCGCCGCCACGGACGTCGTCGCCCCGGAGAAGGGGATCCTCGTCAAGGACGGCGACGATCTCGCCGTGCGCGCCGAGGATCGCGTCGAACGCGAGTACTCCATCCCTCACAACGCCAAGCTCCTCGTCGACAACGGCCAGGAGATCCGCGCCGGCGACCCGATCACGGACGGGCCGATCAATCCGCAGGAATACCTCGACACGCGCGGCAAGGACGCCGTGCAGCGCTACCTGGTCAAGGAAGTCCAGAAGGTCTACCGGAGCCAGGGCGTCACGATCAACGACAAGCACATCGAGATCATCGTCCGGCAGATGCTCCGCAAGGTCCGCATCGACCAGCCGGGCGACACCGACCTCCTCCCGACCGAGCTCGTCGATCGCCTCGAGTTCGAAGAGCGGAACAACCGGGTCCTGTCCGAGGGTGGCGAGCCCGCCACCGCCCAGGTCGTCCTGCTCGGCGTGACGAAGGCGTCCCTCAACACCGCGAGCTTCCTCGCGGCGGCATCCTTCCAGGAGACGACCCGGGTGCTCACCGAGGCCGCCATCAACGGCGCCAAGGATCACCTGGTCGGCCTCAAGGAAAACGTGATCATCGGCAAGCTCATCCCCGCCGGGACGGGCGCACCGGCGAACGTCGTCGCCCGCCGCGAGGCGGATCGACGCCGGGCCGCCGAGGCGCTCGCCGGAGGCGAGCTGCCCGAAGCGTTCGGCAGCGAGTACAACCCATTCCTGGAGGACGCCGCCGACGGCGGCGCCTCAGCGGACGACCCGGCCCTCCTCACCGCCCTCCTGGCGGCCGCCGACGCGTCCGGTGAGGCCGACGAGGACGAGGACGAGCTCGCGGGCGAGGGGGACGACGACGCGTTCAACCCCTTCCTCGCGGGCGCCAGGGCCGACGCCCCTGCGGACGCGGCGCAGATCCTCGGGGCGCTCGCCGGCGAGACCGACGAGGACGACGAGGCGACCAAGGACTGACCAACGCCGGCGGGCCAAGGGGCTTTGACACTCCCCGACGCCCGCTGGTACACTCCCCCCTCGCGTGCCGCGACCGGCCGGTCGTGGGCGTGCGCGCCCCGCGCCTCGGTGCCGGGCACGCAGGAGCGAACCGTCCCTCACGGGGCGGATGCGCTTCGCCACCAGAGCCACCAGAAAGGGACAGCGTCTCCGTGCCGACGATCAGCCAGCTCGTGCGCCACGGCCGGAAGCCGAAGATCGAAAAGGTCAAGGCCCCGGCGATGCGCAAGATCTGGAACAGCCTCGACCAGCGCCAGACCCCGATTCCGGGCGCCCCCCAGAAGCGCGGCGTCTGCCTGCAGGTGCGCACGATGACGCCGAAGAAGCCGAACTCGGCGCTCCGCAAGATCGCCCGCGTGCGGCTCTCGAACCAGATGGAGGTCACGGCCTACATCCCCGGGATCGGTCACAACCTCCAGGAGCACTCTGTCGTGCTGGTGCGCGGTGGGCGCGTCAAGGACCTGCCGTCGGTGAAGTACCACATCATCCGCGGCACGCTCGACACGGCCGGTGTCCGCGACCGCAAGCAGGGCCGCTCGAAGTACGGGGCCAAGGCCAGCGCACAGCTGCCCGGCCAGAAGAAGTAGGGACAATGCCGCGCCGCGCCAGCATCCCCCGCAAGGCCAAGTACGAGGCGACGCCCGCCAACCGGACGACCGCCCGCATCACGGCGAAGCTCATGGGCGACGGCAAGCGCAACCTCGCCGATCGCATCCTGCGCCAGGCGCTCGCCCGCGCCGAGGCCCATGCGAAGCGCCCCGGGCTCGAGGTCCTCGAGTCCGCGCTCCGCAACGCGACGCCGATCATCGAGGTCAAGCCCCGCCGGGTCGGCGGCGCTACCTACCAGGTGCCCGTCGAGATCCGCGGTGACCGCCGCCTCTCGCTGGGCGTCCGCTGGCTCGTCCAGGCCGCCCGCAAGCGGAACGGCAAGAGCATGAGCGAGAAGCTCGCCGCCGAGTTCGTGGACGCCTCGAACGGGCTGGGCGCGGCCGTGAAGCGCCGCGAGGACACCCACAAGATGGCCGAGGCGAACAAGGCCTTCA
>CAZVPS010000349.1:0-2401 GCA_964629105.1 uncultured Anaerolineaceae bacterium | reverse complement strand
GGGTCGGCGTTGAAGTCGCCCATCACGACCTGGGCGGTTGTCGGCGGCGCGGCGTCGAGCCAGGCGACGAGGCCCGCCGTCTGCTCGTCGCGGAGCGCGGCATCGGGGACCCGGTGGTGCAGATGGGTCACCGCCACGAGGAGCGACGCGCCGCCCGGCAGCACCACGGTCACGCGGTGGGCCGCGCGCTGGTGGCCGAGGTCCAGGCGCTCCAGCCCGTCGGCCGCGAGAGGCGCCCGGACCAGGAGGCTGTTGCCGTACTCCGGCCGCCCCGCCCAGCCCCGGTGGATCCCGTAGTCGTCCGGCGTCCCCGCGGCGAGCAGGCGGTCCTGCTGCATCGGGTAGACCACCTCCTGGAGACCCAGCAGGTCGGGACGCAGGGCGGCCGTGTCGGCGAGGAGCAGCGGGAGGCGCTCCTCCCAGCGGTCCGCGAGATTCAGGATGTTGAGGGTCGCAACCCGCAGGCGCGTCATCCGCTGCCACCCGCCGGCGTCGGGACGCCGAGCTCCACGACGGGAAGCTGTCGGCCCTTCGCGGCCGCGCCGCCGAGGGCGGAGGCGGGCCGGGCGGGCCCCGCGCCCCCCAGCTCGCCGGCGATCGCCGCCAGCCGGTCCGCCAGCGCCGGATCGAGGCGATACCAGACCCAGGTCCCCTGCCGCTCCCCGTGGACCAGGCCCGCCTCGCGGAGGACGCGCAGGTGATGGGAAACGGTCGGCTGCGAGAGACCCGCGCAGGCCGAGAAGTCGCAGGCGCAGACCGAGCCGTCGGAGGCGAGCTGGCGGACGATCGCCAGGCGAGCCGGGTCGGCCAGTGCCGCGAGGAGGCGGACGTCGGGGTCGGCGGATTTCGACATGGCGGCATTCTATCGACACCCTTCTATATTGACAACTCTCGATATATGTGCCAGGATGCGCTCGTCGACCGTTCCCACCCGCCGTCCGAGGCACCACGATGTTCAACCAGGCCGCGATCCTCTCCGACGTCATCCGCCGCGAGCACGCGCTCGCCGCTTCGCCCACCCGCCTGGAGCGGCGGCGCCTCGCCAACCTGCTGGAGGGGCGGTCCGCTGCTGCACCGGCCCGTCGCTCGTGGCCCGCCTGCGGAGCGTCATGGACCGCCAGGCCACGACCTGCTCCGCCACGGGCTAGCCTTGACCCCGCACACTCGACCAACGCCGCCGACTCCCTGGAGCCATCCATGACCGACACGCTCCGCGACGAGGTCCGTCGCCACTACGCCCGCGCCGCGCTCGCGGTCCTGGAGCCCGGTGCCTGCTGCGGCCAGGAGGCGGCGGCGAGCCCCGGCGACCCGGTCTTCGGGCCCGGCCTCTACGACCCCGAGCAGCTGGACCCGCTCCCCGCCGACGCGGTCGCGGCCAGCCTCGGCTGCGGCAATCCCACCGCGATGGCCGAGCTGCAGCCGGGCGAGATCGTGCTCGATCTCGGGTCGGGCGGCGGCCTCGACGTCCTGCTCTCGGCGCAGCGGATCGGGCCGACGGGAACTGCCTACGGCCTGGACATGACCGACGAGATGCTGGAGCTGGCCCGCCGCAACGCGCGCGCGGCCGGCATCTCGAATGCGCGGTTCCTGAAGGGCGAGATCGAGACGATCCCCCTGCCAGATTCGTCGGTCGACGTGGTCATCAGCAACTGCGTCATCAACCTCTCGACCGACAAGCCGCGCGTCTTCGCCGAGATCGCGCGGGTCCTGCGGCCCGGTGGGCGGGTCAGCGTCAGTGACGTGGTGGCCGACGACGCGCTCTCACCCGAGGACCGGGCCGCCCGCGGCGACTACGCCGGCTGCATCGCGGGGGCGCTGTCGTTCTCGGAGTACGCGGCCGGCCTCGCGGCGGCCGGTCTGGCCGGGATCGAGCTGCGGCCGACCCACACGGTCGTCCCCGGGATGTACAACGCGATCGTCCGGGCCGTGCGCCCGGAAACGGCGGAGGGCGCGGACTCGGCGGGCGCGGCGTCCCGGGCGGCGGTCGCTGATGTCGCGGCGTCGCGGGCGGCGGTCGAGGGACTGGCGGCGGCGCGGGCCCTCCCGGCGAACGGGATCGTCCCGATGGGTGACCCCTGCTGCGCGACGGACGCCGGGACGGGCTGCTGCTGATGGGTGGCGCCGCGCCGCCGATGCCGCCCCTGGTCGCGGCGACAGTCGCAGACCTCGCGGACGTCGAGGCGCTCGTGGCTGCCGCCGGGCTGACGCTCGACGGCCTCGCCGCCTGCGTCGCCGGCGGGACGGCCGTCATCTGCCGCGAGCACGACGGCTGCCTCCTGGGCGCGGCCGCGACCGAGCGCTGCGGGGAGATCGCCTTCTTGCGCTCGGTCGCCGTGCACGCGCCCGTTCGCGGCCACGGGCTCGGCCGGGTGCTCGTCGACCGGGCGCTCGCCGACCCGCG
>CAZVPS010000348.1:0-2420 GCA_964629105.1 uncultured Anaerolineaceae bacterium | reverse complement strand
ACGCAGCCCGCTCCTTCATAGATGCGTTGGACTGCCGAGAACCTGGCATCGGGCCCCGACCCCTCGCGCGGTGGTGCGTTGAACGCCAGGCGTGCCGGGACCCGACGGGCCGGGCATGAAGGGGCCGGCCGCGCGGCGCCTCGGACTCCGCGGCTGGACCGAGACGCTGGTGCGACCGGTCCCGGCGTGGCGCGCCGCTGAAGCCTCTGGCCAGGCGGCGACCGGTCGGGCTGAGGTGGGCCGCGGCGCCGACGGGCAAGCAAGCGGCCCCGGAAGCCGGCCGAGCCCGGCCTCGGCGCTCCGGTATCATCGCGGGCCATGGGGACCCTCACGCGTGGCGACGTCGAGCACGTCGCCCACCTCGCCCGCCTCGGCCTGACCGACGAGGAGCTGACGCGCCTCGAGGGCCAGCTCAACCACATCCTCGACCAGTACGCCATCCTCGCGCGGCTGGACACGGACGCGATCCCGCCCACGGCCCAGACCATCGAGCTGGAGAACATCCTTCGCGATGACGTGGGGCGCCCGTCGCTCACCGTCGACGAGGCGCTCGCCAACGCTCCCGCCCGCGACGGCGACCACGTCGTGGTCCCCGCCATCATCGGCGGCGAGTAAGGGAGCGGGAGCGTGGTGGACCGCGCCCTGACCCGCCTTGCCGCCCACGAGATGGTCGACCACCTCCGGGCGGGCGAGGTGTCGGCCCGCGAGCTGGCCGTCGCCCACCTGGACGAGGCGGAGGCCGGCAACGCCGCCCTCAACGCGTGGCTCGTCATCGATCGCGCGGGAGCCCTCGCCGCGGCCGATGCAGCCGACGCCCGCCTGGCCCCGGCCCGGGCGAGCGGTCCGGCGGCCCTCGCCGCGCTCCACCCGCTGTGTGGCGTGCCCGTCGGCCTCAAGGACCTGGTCACCGTCCGCGGCGGCCAGTGCACGGCCGGCTCCCGAATCCTGGAGGGCTACGTCGCCCCCTTCGACGCCCACATCACGGAGCGCCTCCGCGACGCCGGCGCCGTGATCCTGGGCAAGACGAACATGGACGAGTTCGCCATGGGCTCCTCGACCGAGCACTCGGCCTACGGCCCGACCGCGAACCCGTGGGACCTGGGCCGGGTGCCCGGCGGGAGTTCCGGGGGCTCGGCCGCGTCGGTCGCCGCGTACCACGTCCCCCTGAGCATCGGCACCGACACCGGCGGCTCCATCCGCCAGCCGGCCGCGCTGTGCGGGATCGTCGGCCTCAAGCCGACGTACGGCCGGGTCAGCCGCTACGGGATCGTCGCCTTCGCCAGCTCGCTCGACCAGGTAGGGCCGTTCGGGCGCGACACCCGGGACGCGGCGCTCCTCCTGCACGCTGTCGCCGGGCGCGACGAGCGCGACTCCACCTCGGCCCCGATCCCCGTCCCGGGCGAGCTGCTCACGCTGCCGGCGTCCGATGACGAGGCCGCCGGGGCCCTCCGGGGCGTCCGCCTGGGCCTGCCCCGCGAGTACTTCGTGGCCGGCATGGCGCCGGGCGTCGAGGCGCGCGTCCGCGAGGCGGTCGCCGCCCTCCAGGCCGCCGGCGCCGAGGTCGTCGACGTGAGCCTGCCCCACACCGACTACGGCCTGGCCACCTACTACATCGTGGCCCCGGCCGAGGCGTCGGCGAACCTCGCCCGCTACGACGGGATCCGCTACGGCCACGCGATCCGCGACGGCGACGTCCTCGCCAACTACCTGGCCACCCGCGGCACGGGCTTCGGCGCCGAGGTGAAGCGCCGGATCATGCTCGGCACGTACGCCCTCTCGGCTGGCTACTACGACGCCTACTACGTGAAGGCGCAGAAGGTGCGGACGCTCATCAAGGGCGACTTCGACGCCGTCTTCGGGTCCGGCATCGACGCCCTCGTCGCGCCCACCAGCCCGTCGGTCGCCTGGCCGTTCGGGGCGAAGATGGACGACCCGGTCGCCATGTACCTCTCCGACGCCTGCACGCTGCCGGTGAACATGGCCGGGCTGCCCGGGATCTCGGTCCCGTGCGGCCTCTCCGACGGCCTCCCGGTGGGGCTCCAGCTCATTGGCCCGGCGTGGAGCGAAGCCCGGCTCTTCGCGCTTGCCCGGGCCTACGAGGGAATCACCGCCGGGGCGACATGGCGCGGCATCGAACCGCCGGGACTGGCGGGCACGAGGGAGGTTGCCCGATGAGCCTCGCACGCCCCCCGCTCGCCGAGCGGGCTCTCTCCGCCCGGGTCCGGGCGGTTCCTCCGTCGGGGATCCGCCGCTTCTTCGACATCGCGGCCACGATGGAGGACGTCATCAGCCTGGGCGTGGGGGAGCCCGACTTCGGGACGCCGGCCCAGGTGATCGAGGCCGGGATCGCGAGCCTCCGCGCCGGGCGGACCCACTACACCAGCAACTTCGGCACGATCGAGCTGCGCCGGGCGATCGCC
>CAZVPS010000347.1:0-2426 GCA_964629105.1 uncultured Anaerolineaceae bacterium | reverse complement strand
CGGAGCTGCGCGGCATCTACGGGATCATCTGGTGGCAGGACGAGCCGACCGCCCCGGGCGACGACGCGACCCTGACCCAGCGCAACGTCACCGTCTTTGCCGACGGCGAGGTGGACCGCTCGCCGTGCGGGAGCGGCACGTCCGCGCGCCTGGCCCTCCTCCACGCCGCCGGCCGGATCCGGGCGGGCGAGACCCTCCGCCACCGGAGCATCGTCGACTCCGTCTTCGCCGGCCGCGTCACCGGGGAGACGGCGGTCGCCGGCCGCCCCGCCGTGACCACCGAGGTCGAGGGAACCGCCCACCTCGCCGGCCGCTCGCACTTCGTGCTGGACCCGACCGACCCGCTGGGAACCGGGTTCCTGCTGCGCTGAGCCGCGGTCCGGAGATGCGACGCATCGCTCACGTGTTCACGCCACCAGCCATTGTGAACGCCTAGTGCTCGTGCCGGCCGGGAACTGTTCACATCGGGCTTGACTGTGAACGGATGCGGTCGGACGATGGTGGCCACGAGGAACGCAGGAAAGGGCGAACCATGGGCACCTTCGTCGAACGTCGGTGGGAAGGGGACCCCGGTGCGTATGGGCCTCGCCGGGCCCGCGCGTCCTTCACGTACCGTGCCTTCGTGCCGGATCCCATCGCGGCGCTGAATCTCGTCGCCTCCTTCGACACGTACCAGGAGATCGCGGCGGCAGAGGCCGCGATCGGCACTCTGAACAGCGACCGCCGGGTCGCGGGGCTCGAGGCGATCGGTCCCCTGCTCCTGCGTTCGGAGGCGATCGCGTCATCGCGCATCGAAGGGCTCCAGCTGTCGCAGCGGAACCTCGCCCAGGCCCTCATCGACCCGCGCGCGGCGCGAGGGACGGCGCGGGCGGTCGCGGCAAATGTCGTCGCGATGGAGCAGGCCGTGGCGCTCGGCGAGGTCGAGCGTCCCATGGTGCTCGACGACCTCCTCGCGATCCACCGGACGCTGACGGCGGATGAGGCGAAGGCGAAACCCGGCGAGCTCCGAACCGAGCAGAACTGGATCGGGGGCAGGCTGGACAACCCGAGCGACGCGCGCTACGTCCCCCCACCCGAGAGCGAGGTAGAGCGGCTCGTCGATGACCTCGTCGTCTTCGTCAACCGCGACGATCTCCCGGCGGTGGCACAGGCTGCGATTGCGCATGCCCAGCTGGAGACGATCCACCCGTTCATCGACGGGAACGGTCGGGCAGGACGGTGCCTGATCCATGTCGTCCTGCGCCGTCGCGGCGTCGCGCCGCGCTTCGTGCCCCCGGTGTCCATCGTGCTCGCAGCCAGGCCCTCGTCGTACATCGACGGGCTCGTGAAGTTTCGCGATGGCCGCATCGCCGAGTGGTGCGGCTCCTTCGCAGGCGCAGCCGAGCGATCCGCTCGCCTCTCGGTCGAGCTCGCCGCCGAGGTCTCCCAGCTCGTGGCCGGGTGGTACGAGCGTGCGGGCCGACCTCGCCGCGATGCGGCGGCAGCCAGGATCATCCCGCTGCTGCCCGCCCAGCCGATCACGTCCGCAGCGACGATCAGGGCTGCGATCGGCTCGAGCCACCAGCGTGCGCTCGACGGGCTGAAGGCGCTGGAGGCGGCCGGCGTCCTGCGGCGCATCACGGAGTCACCGCGCGACCAGCACTATGCTGCGGATGAGGTCTTCGCGCTCCTCGAGCGCTACGAGGCGCGGATCGCCGGGGGCACAACGGGAGTCGATCCAACGCCACTGATCGCGCCGTGACGTGCCGTCGATGACCGCCGGACTGATGACCCTCGGCTCGACGTTGGCCTCCCGCGCCGTGCCACGGCGTGGGATGATCGACCCCGGCCGCGGCGCCGAGCTCGTCGGTGGGCGTCGCGGAGACCCCGCGTCGTCGCGGAGACCCGCGGCGTCGCTGCGGTCGTCGGCGACGGGATCGTCAACGGGGAGGGCGCTGCATGAAGGGCTTTGTCGCCACGCTGATCGCCACCGGGGTGGCCCTCTGGGTCGCGGCGCGCTTCGTGCCCGGGATCGAGATCCCGTCGGCCGGCTTCGCGAAGGTCCCCGGGGACTTGATCGTGTTCGGGACCATCGCGCTCGTCTTCGGGGTCGTGAACGGGATGATCGGGCCGATCGTGAAGGCCCTGTCGCTGCCGTTCAACCTGCTCTCGATGGGCCTCTTCGGGATCGTCATGAACATGATCCTGTTCCTGGGCGCGGCGTACATCTCCAACCAGATCGGCGGCTCGCTCAAGGTCGGCGACTTCCCGCCGGACATGCTGACGCAGGCCACCCTCGTCGCCGCCGCGCTCGGCTCGCTCGTCGTCGGGCTCGTCTCGGCGCTCGTCCGCCTCGTCGTGCCTGACTGACGGCGCCGGCGGGACGCCGATCGTGGACCGGCTCGCGGCCCTCGGGCCGGCGCTGCGCGCGGCCGCGCGGCGCCACG
>CAZVPS010000346.1:0-2436 GCA_964629105.1 uncultured Anaerolineaceae bacterium | reverse complement strand
CGCCGCTCCGAGACGGCGTACAGCTGGGCCTCGGCCCGGTCGATCGCCTCCTGGACCTCCGGGGAGTCCTCGTACCCGATCCCGGCGATCCGCCCCGCGGCCGCGATCAGGTTTCGGAGGACCGCCTTGCGCTCCACGATGCGGGCGTACTGCGACGCGAAGACGGCCGTCGGCGTCTGCTCCGCGAGCGAGGAGAGGTAGCCCCGCCCGCCGATGGCTTCGAGGTCCCCGACCCGCTCGAGCGCCTCCGCGACCGTGACGATGTCGATCGGCTCGCGGCGCTCCCACAGGTCCACCATGACGCCGTAGATCTTCCCGTTCGCCTGGCGGTAGAAGTCGCCCGGGCGAATGATGTCCGCGACCTCGATGATGGCGTCGCGGTCGATGAGGAGGGCGCCGAGGACGGATTGCTCGGCCTCGAGGCTCTGCGGGGGAAGGCGGTCGATGGACACGGGTGCTCCGGGTGGGGATCGAGGGTCGCCGACATGGTGCCGCGCCGCGCGACCGGGCGCGAGAGGGTTGTCCACGAGTCCGGGTGCGGCGTCCACCGCCGACCGGCGAGTCGGGCCGGATCCTGTGGACGGGCTGTGGACGACGCGGACGGCGCCCGTCAGTCGAGCCTGCGGATGACCCCGATCAGCTTCCCCTGGATCCGGACGTCGTCGTAGAACTGCGGCGGGTACTGCGGGTTGGCCGGCTGCAGGCGAACGCGCCCGCCCTCCTTGAAGAAGCGCTTCAGCGTGACGGCGTTCTCCTCCACCTGGGCCACCACGATGTCGCCGTTGCGGGCCGTCTGCTGGGGGCGGATGACGACGTAGTCGCCGTCGGCAATGAGGGCCCCGATCATCGAGTCGCCGCGCACGCGGAGGAGGTATGCGTCGCCGGACGGCGCGAGGAGGTCCGGGATCGCCCGGTACTCGTCCGCGGTCGCGTAGGCCTCGATCGGCCCGCCGGCCGCGATCTCGCCGATCACCGGCAGGACGTGGGCCTCCACGGGGTGCGACTGCGGGGTGAGCTCCGCCGAGAGGCCCATGTGGAGGGCGGCCTTGGGCGTGAGCCGGATCATCCTCGACTGCGCGACCCCGCGGTCGAGGTATCCGTCCTCCTCGAGGCCGCGCAGGTGGTGGTGGACGGCCGACGTGGAGGCGAGCCCGACAGCTCGCATGATCTCGCGAACCGACGGCGGCACGCCGTTGGCCCGGATCATCGCGGCGATATAGTCGAGGATCTTCCGCCTGCGCTCGGCGTCGTGCCTGGTCACGCGTGCTCCCTTCCCGGCCGTTGCACGGAGACTACCGAACATCCGTTCGAGTGTCAAGCCCAACCCGAGGACGTTCGGCACTGGCGCGCCGTCGTGGGACCCGGCGACCATCGCGACTCCAAGCCCGAGGCTGAGGTGGCTCCCCATGACGCGCGTCCTCGTCGTCCACCACGACATCGACCTCTCGGACCAGGAGGTGGACAGCCTCCGCCGGCGTGGCTACGACGCCCGCCAGTGCCTGGGCCCCATCGGGGCCAGCTGCCCGATCCTCTCGGGGCTCGAGTGCAGCCTCGCGATCGACGCCGACGTCCTCGTCTACGACGCCTTCGTCACGGGCGAGCCGGACGGCGCCCAGGCGCTCATCGAGGGTATGCGCGAGATGCACCCGCAGGTGCCGATCGTCCTCGTGGCGTCGGGGATGGAGCCGTCGTGGATGGAGACGGCCGGCCTCCACGGGGTGACGCCGCTCGTGGGGCAGCCCACCGGCGAGCGACTTGCGGAGGCGATCGAGGAAGCCCTGGCCGCCCACGCGGCGGCGAAGGGCGGCCCCAGCGGGTCGGGCTGATAGACTTCCCGTTCGCCCGCGCGCGCAGCGCGGGCAGGCAGCGGAACGGAGCACCCCGACGAGGATGAGCGACCCGAAGAAGCGGGCGGCGGCACCCGCTCGACGCCGGCGCGGCACCCGCCGGCGGGCGATGATCGGTCGCACGATCACCCTGCTCGCCCTGCTGCCGATTGCCGCCCGGCTCCCGCTCCACGCCCGGATCATGGCCGGGCTCCTGCGCGACCCCCGGGTGCCCGCGTCGCGGAAGGCGCTGCTCGCCGCGGCCGTGGGCTACGTCGTCTCGCCCATCGACATCATCCCGGACCGGATCCCGTTGCTCGGCGGGCTCGACGACCTGGTCGTTGCGGCGCTCGCCGTCGACGGGTTCCTGGCCGGGGTGCCCGACATGGTCCTCGCGGAGCAGCTGGAGGCGGTCGGCCTCCAGCGGGCCGCGTTCGACGAGGACGTGCTCCGCGTCCGGCGGCTCGTCCCGCGCCCGATCCGCCGCCTGGTTCACCGAATCCCCACCGCGCTGCAGCTCGGGGCCCGCGCGGCCCGCGAGGTCGAGCTGCGAAGGCGCATCCGGGGCCAGCTCGACAAGGAGGGTTCTCCCGCGTGAAGGTCATCCTGA
>CAZVPS010000345.1:0-2440 GCA_964629105.1 uncultured Anaerolineaceae bacterium | reverse complement strand
CTCGCCGACCACGAGGGCTTCCCCGCCCACGCGAACGCCTTCCGCGGCCGCGGCCTCGGCTGAGCGGCGGCCCCCCTGCCCGGCCGGCAGAAGCTACAGGTCGAGAACGAAGCGGAGCGCCACGTCGAGGCGATCGATCGCGGTCGGGGCAAGGCGGCCCACCGGGCCATCCAGCAGCCGCGACGGGATGGTCTCCGGCTGATCCGCCTTCACCCAGCCGTCCCGGTCGAGGCCGGACTCCGCGCGGGCGACCGGCACGCGATGGGGCCGCGGGAGGTCGTCGGGTGAGGGTGCGCTGGTCATCGGACAGAGGACCACGGTTCCCGACCGGGCGAACCGGCCGGCCTGCACGACCACCCCCGGCCGGCGTCCCGCCTGCACGTGGCCGCCGACATCCGGGAGCGGGACGAAGAAGATGTCGCCTTTGCGTGGGCCGGCCTGGGGGACGGCGCGCCCGATGCTCACCACTCGGCCCCGGCGAAGACCGTCGCCGCGTACGGCAGGAACGCCTCCGCCGCGCGGATGCTCTCCTCGCGATCGGCGTCCAGGGCGGCGTCCAGCCCGGCCTGGTCCTCGCGCTCGAACCGCTCGCGAAGCGCCGCGGCCACCACCGCGCTCAGGGACGACGCCTCGCGGTCGGCCTGCGCGCGCGCGCGCGCCGCCAGCCCGGGCGGCAGGCTGATCGACACCTTGTCGACCGTCTCCGCTCCGTACGGCGCGGCGATCTCGCGCAGCTCGCGCCGTCTGGTACGACCATTGGTACGACCATTCATGCCACCATGGTACGACCGCTCGTCAACCCCCACCGGCGTCAGGCGTCGGCGTCAGGCGTCGGCGTCAAAGCTCCCGGCGCACCACGGGGTAGCGGTCGTCGGCGACGGCGAGGGCGAACCCGGCGCGCTCCCAGAAGGCGGGTGTCGCGGCGGAGGTGGCGTTGGAAGCCGGGCCGATCTCCGGATACGCCTCGACGGCGGAGAAGCCACGCGTCGCGAGGTCGACGCAGATCGCCTCCACGAGCGCCCGCGCATGACCCTGCCCGCGGTCGTCTGCCGTCACCGCCACGCAGGTGATGACCGCGGGGAGCGGTGTCTGGGGGAGCCGCGGGTAGAGCTCGCGGAGGCGGAGGGCGCGGGGGTAGGCGGAAAGCGGCCCGAACTGCGCGTATGCCGCCGGGCGCTCCTCACCCCCGTCGTCGACGAGGAGCACCTTGGCGTAGCTCCCGAAAACGGCAAGGCCGCGCCCCAGGAGAGCCAGCTTGGGAGCGGCGCCGGGCCCGACGGTCGGCCGCGCCGCCCGCTTCGGGGCGAACGGGTTGTCGGCGGGCGTTTCATCGTCAGCGTCGAGGGCGAACGGGTTGACGGGGGCGCTCCGCTTCAGGGCGAACGGGTTGTCGTCGCGGGCCTCGAGGTCGGCCAGGAACGGGTTCGACGACGGCCGGCGCGCGGCGACGGGCGCCTCGGGCCCGGACCCCTCCCCGGTCCGGAGCCAGCTGGCCCGGTGGGCCTTCGAGCCCCGGTCGGCGTCCTCCCAGTAGTCGCAGCTGCGGTGGTCGAACGACGCGTCGGCGCACGGCGGGAGCAGTCCGAAGGTGGTCGCGTCGGTCACGTCGACGATGCGGATCCGGTCCATGGCAGGCAGAGCGTAGCGCGGCGGGCGCGGGGAGGAGCGGACCCGCTCACGGCCCCCCGGTGAGCCAGCGCCGGACGGCATCGAGGAACTCCAATGACGTGTAGGCGTCGAAGATCCGCCCGCCGTGGATCGCCCACTCGTGCAGCTCCTTGAGGATGGTCAGCCCGGCCAGGGCGGCGGCGAGGCGCGGCAGGCTCCAGCGGATCGGGCCGGCCCTGTGGTGGAGGAGCGCGACGAGGAGGAACCAGAACTCGAAGACGTTCGGGAAGAGCAACAGGACCGCGCGCTCCCCTGTGACGGCGAAGATCGTCACGCCCGCGAGCCGGTACAGGTACAGGGCGATCGCCACGCGGCGCTCGACGCCGGACCAGCGCAGGGCCACCACGAGGAAGAGCGCCATGTAGACCTGGTCGAGCGCTTTGTCGAGGAGCTGGTAGTCCCCGACTCCCCCCAGGTCGACGACATCGCGGAGCAGGAGGTCTGCGAGATCACCGCCGATCGCCAGGAGCCCACCAGCGAGCGGCCAGCGCAGGACGGGCAGAGAGGTCGCAACCCGAAACGCGGCGAAGAGCACGATCTCAAGGGTCATCGCACCGTCCGATCGCCGGGGCGCCACCTGGACCGACCCGGACGCCCAGCGTACTCCTACCGCGTGGCCGCGTCGGTCACGTCGACGATGCGGATCCGGTCCACGGCCAGAGGGTAGCGCGGGGCGAGCAGCGCGGGAGGGCCACGAGGCGGGAGTGTGGCGACCCGTAGTCGCTCCATTCATGGATCTTGCCTATTGACCGCCCGATGGGCCGCGGACAGG
>CAZVPS010000344.1:0-2441 GCA_964629105.1 uncultured Anaerolineaceae bacterium | reverse complement strand
CGGCCCCAACCTTTTAGAAAGGGCCTGATGGATGGCCTCCGCTGCGGCGCGGCCCAGGATCACGCCCGCCTCGGCCTCGGCCTCGGCCTGGATCGTCTCGACGAGCTCCTGGACGCTCATCTCGCCGCCGTTCGGAACCGTGCTCGCCGGCTCATCCAACCAGGAGGATGAGGGCGACCAGGAAACCCAGGATGACCGTGGTCTCCGGGATGGCGACGAGCACGATGATTCGCCCGGTCAGCTCCGGCTTCTCCGCCATGGCGCCGGCGCCGGCCGCGCCGATCCGCGACTGGGCCCATCCCGTGGCGAGCGCGGCCAGCCCGACCGCGAGCGCCGCCGCGACGTACCGGAATCCCTCGTCCATCTCACGCACCTCCTGGAGCTCCGGGGAGCAATGCCCCGGCGAGCCCGCCGAGCTCCGGCCTGAACGGGGTGTACGTGACCCCGCCGGACTCGACGAACGTGCCGAAGAACTCGACGTAGTGCAGCCGCAACCCCTGGATCGATGCATCGAAGACGCCGATCCCCAGGTTGAGGGCATGAAGCAGCCCCGCGATGAGGGCCCCGATGACGGCGTTGTCGGCAAGGCTTCCGAGACGGTTCGCAACCACCGCAAGCGTGACCGAGGCGAGCCCGATCGCGGTGAGTCGCGCGTACGAGAGAACCCGCCCGGCGAGGCCCATCGCCTCGATCGGCCCAGCCACGCCGAGCGAGAGCACTGCGAGGACGATCGCCCCGCCAAGCCCGACGAGCGCGGCCGTTCCGACCTCACGGGGGACGACGCCGGCGATCGCCCCGAGCCCGAGGAGGGCGGTCGCGAGGACGACCGCGATCGCGATCCGCCCGACCGCCTGGCGTCGGTCGCGGAGGCGGGCCGCATTCACCGCCCCCAGGACGAGCCCGAGGCCGACCTGGGCCGCCCCGATGGCGACCGTGAGCACGAGGAGCGGGAGCACCCCGCCTTCGCGGGAGATCCAGATCGGCTCCATCCCAAGCACGCGATGACCGAGATCGCCGAACCACTCGCCGAACAGGATCCCGAACGCAATCGTCGCGATCCCCGCGGCGAGGCCGATCGGCCACATCGCCCGGACCACGGGCTGCCCGGGCAGACGCCATCGGACGAGGGCGAGGAGCCCGACGAGGACCATGCCGTACCCGGCATCGCCGATCATCAGGCCGACGAACGCCGGGAACGTGAGGGCCAGTAGCGGGGTCGGGTCGAGGGTTCCATAGCGGGGGACCGCGACGAACATGGTGAGCGGCTCGAAGGCGCGTGAGAACGGCCCGTTCTGCAGCGCGACCGGCGCGCCGGGCGGTGGGCGGCTCTCCGCGGAACGCTCGACGACGACGACCGACTCCCCCACCTCGCGGACGAGTCGCTCCGCCAGCCGCCCCACGCCTTCCGCCGGCGCCCAGCCGCTCAGGCACACGAGATGGTCGCTCACCCCGGCGCCCGCGAGGACCTCGAGCTCGGCGAGCCGATCGGCGCCCACAGCGGCGAGCGCGGCCACGCCGGGTGCCTCCCGGGCGGCGAGGGTGTCGAGGGCGTTTTCGGTGACCCGAATCTCATCGGCGAGGCGGGCCTCCCGGGCGGCGAGGCGCGGCCCGACGTCCCCGAGGGCCGCCCCGGCGACCTCGTCCGGGAGGGCGATCTCCTCGAGGTTACGGCCACCGATGAGCGACCGCACGCCGGCCGCGTCGCGGAGCGGATAGATGAGGAGGGCGGCCACCCGCTCGCGGTCGAGGTCGCCGGCCACCAGCTCGCACCGGCCGCCGGTCAGCGCCTCCAACTCGTCGCGAAGGAGCGGGAACACGGCCCGATGGCGCGCCCCGACGATGATCCCGGTGGCGCCGAACCCGGGGAGCACGGGCACGCGCCCGGCGACCCGCTCCAGGCCCGCGATGAGTTCGCGGCATCCGGCAGCCCGGTCTCGTTCGGCGATGAGACGAGCGCGCTCATTGGCGAGACGGCTCGCCTCCGCCCGCACCGGCTCGACGACGGCGGCGCGCCGCTCGAGCTCCGCGAGGGGAAGGTCCCACAGCGCGGCGACGTCCGCTGGTCGAGGGGGCGCCGATCCGAGGACCGCCCGGATCTCGGCGAGCCGCTCGAGGAGACGCCGTGCCGAGGCGACGGGGACGCTCGCCGGCTCGACGCCGAAGAGGGCCGGGCCGGCCTCCGGCGGCGCCTCGAAGGGCACCAGGTGGAGGACGCCGGCCCGGTGGACGGCCCGGAGGAGCGCCTCGCCGGAATGGCGCGGCGCGAGGATGTCGAGCCTGACCATCGGGACGAGCGTGGCTCAGCCCTCCCCCACCGCGCATGACGCCTCGCCGGGCGCGGCGGCGCGGGGCGTCCCGGTCGGGCCGGCCTCGCCCGGCCCGGCTTCGCCGAGGAGGGCCCCCACGACGAATGCCGTGGCCTCGGCCTGCGCGGCTGGCGA
>CAZVPS010000343.1:0-2461 GCA_964629105.1 uncultured Anaerolineaceae bacterium | reverse complement strand
TGACGATGCACATGTTCGGCCCGCGGATCCCGGTCTCGATCGCGATCTGGCCCGAAGCTGTGTCCGGGAGCATGTTGGCGATGAAGAACGGGCTGACGGCGCGCGCCCCCTTCGTCTCCCAGGTCGCGAGGCTGTCCATCAGGAGCTTGGAGCCGCCCCCGCCCGACCCGAAGTAGACGCCGATCTCGTCGCGATTGGCGTCGGTCACCTCGAGGCCGGAGTGGGCGAGCGCCTTCTTGGCGGCGGCCACGCCCAGGACGACGTTGCGGTCTGTCCGGCGGACCTCCTTGAAGCTCATCCACTCGCTCGGGTCGAAGTCGGGGACCTCGCCGGCGACCTTGCAGTCGTACGGCTCGGGGTCCCAGTAGGTGATCCGCTTGAGGCCGGAGACGCCGTTGACGAGGTTGCTCCAGACGGTGTCCACGTCGGCCCCGATCGGGCTGACGAGGCCGACGCCGGTGACGGCGATGCGGCGGGTGAAGTCGGGCTTGCGCACGGGGCGGTGGTCTCCTGTCGCGGGTCGGTGGCGGGTGTCGGTGGCCCGGGGCCCTCAGGCCGACGCGGAGTCGTCCGGGTCGGCCAGGCCGCCCGGGGCGTTGGGGTCGTCGAGGGGAAGGGTCTCGGCGTCGGCGACGATGCGCCGGATGAGCCCGGAGAGGACGCGGCCGGGGCCGACCTCCACGAAGCGGGTCACGCCGGCCGCGCGCATGGCCGCGACGGCTGCGATCCAGTCGACGCCGGTGGTCAGGTGGTCGACGAGCTCGGCTCGGCAGGCCTCGGCGGTGGTCAGGGGCGTGGCATCGGAGTTGGCGAGAAGGGGGACCGCGGGCTCGCCGAACGCCACGTCCGCGAGCGCGGCAGCCATCCCGGCGGCGGCGCCGGCCATCAGCGGCGAGTGGGCCGCGACGCTGACGGGGAGGACGATCGCGCGCTTGGCGCCCATGCCCTTCGCGGCGGCCGCGGCGGCCTCGACGGCGGGTCGCACGCCGGAGACGACGACCTGGCCGGGCGAGTTGCGGTTCGCGATCCCGAAGGTCCCGTGGGCTGCGCCGGCGGCCACGAGATCGTCGACGCGCTCCTCGGAGAGGCCGATGATCGCCGCCATCGCGCCCGGGCTGCCCTCGCTCGAGGCCTGCATGAGACGCCCGCGCTCGCGCACCAGGCGGATTCCGTCGGCCAGGGAGACGACGCCGGCGGCGACGAGGGCGGAGTACTGGCCCATCGAATGGCCGGCGGCAAAGGCCGGGGCGAGCGCTGCCCGGCCCACGGCGGCGCGGCGCTCCTCGAGCGCGCGGAGGAAGGCAATCGAGGCGGCGAGCAGGGCAGGCTGGGCGTTGACGGTGAGGTCCAGCTCCTCGGCCGGGCCCTCCCACGCGAGCCGCGAGAGGGGCTCGCCGAGCGCGTCGTCGGCCTCGGCGAAGACCGCGGCCGCGGCGGGAGAAACGGCGGCGAGGGCGCGACCCATGCCGACGGCCTGCGAACCCTGGCCGGGGAAGACGAAGGCGAGGCTGGACATCGTGGTGGCGATACCTCGTGGGACCGGGGGTGGCTCGGCGACGCCGATCCGAGCGGGACGCGCGTGCACGGACCGGCGTCGGATGCAGAGTACCGCCCGGGCGTGGGGCCTCCCGCGAAACGCGTGCAACGTTGCACGTTTCCGGCCCGCTGGCTAGGCTGCGGCAATGACCGACACGTCGCCGGATCGGCGGGCGGCACCCCCGCCGGCTCGCCGCTCGCGGGCCAACCCGCGCCCCGGCTTCGGACGGCCGCACCCCTCCCGGGTGACGACCGCGTCCCTGGAGGCGATGGCCGACGACGTCCTCCTCGCCCCGGTGGCCGCGGCGCGGTCGCGGATCCAGAACCCGCGGGAGCTCTCCGAGCGGGTGGCATTCGGGAAGGCGCTCTGGCGGGAGCTCGTCATCGGGTTCGCCGCGCAGCTCGGGGAGCTCCGCCTCGGCTTCACCCAGCTCGCCGCGCTCTACGCGCTCGCCGACGGCGGCACGACGACGATCGCCGACCTGGCCGACACGCTCAACCGCTCCCCGTCGGCGACGTCGCGGCTGGTGGACGGCCTCTCCCGGCGCCGGCTCCTCGAGCGGCGAGAGGAGACGGACGACCGGCGGATGAAGTCGGTCTGGCTCACCGAGCGAGGCCGGGCGCTCCTCGGAGTCATCGACCGGGCCCGGGCCGGCCAGTTCCTCGCCGTGGTCCGGCCCCTGCCGCAGGCGGAGCGGGCGATCGTGGCGATGGGCGTGGCCGCCCTCGCGACCCGCGCCGTCTCCCGGCGCGGCCGCCTCATCAAGCAGCGGCCGCTGTAGTCTCCCGCGCCGCGTTCTCCGGCCCGCCGTCAGGCCGGTCGACAGGCACGGGCCCCGCCGTCAAGCCGGTCGACAGGCACGGGGCCCGCCGTCAGGCCGGTCCACAGGCCCGGCGCGCCCCCTCCCCCTCCGACCCGGCGCGC
>CAZVPS010000342.1:0-2465 GCA_964629105.1 uncultured Anaerolineaceae bacterium | reverse complement strand
CGTTGCTCGCAGCCAGAGATACGGGGGCGTCATGTCGTATCAGGCCATCTTCTACCGCGACAGCGACGGTAATGAACCGGTCAGTCAGGCGATCGACCGTCTGGATGATGAATGCCAAGACAGCATCGACTGGGACATCGATCTACTGAACAGTCTCTCGGATGCCCGCCCAGGACTGCCGCACCCGTATTCATCCGCGCTCAAAGGCCCCAAGTATCGAGCGTTCAGAGAACTTCGGACGAGCTGCGGGGACATCCACTATCGGATCATCTTCAGGCGCTCTCGTCGCTTCTTCATCCTCCTCCACTTCTTCCGCAAGAACACGGACGAGGTGCCCGAGGCGGAGAAGAAGATCGCACTCGACCGGTGGATCGACTTCAGAAACCGAATGGACGCCCCGGTGCGCAAGCCACCGCGTGCGATGGGCAGGGACGCTCCCTGATCCGGGATTTGACAGACTTAGCACGCACGCTAAGATGCGCCGTGGGAGGCACCCAGACGATGAGCACCAAAGACCAGATCAGTCCCCTCGGAACAACAGCACAGGATGCGGCAGCGGGCCGCTATGCCCGCAGCGAGCGCTATCGCGCACAGCACGACCGTCTCGCGCCGTATCGCGTCATCGCCAAGGCAGTCATCCTCGCACGCGCCGACAACGGCTGGACGCAGAAGCATCTCGCGGATGCGATCGGCACGACGGACACCGCCATTTCGCGCATCGAGAGCGGTCGCCATCCGATCAGCCTCGAGACCCTCACGAAACTCGGCTCCGCCCTCGACATCGCATTCGTCGTCGGGTCCGCGTCGGCGACGAAGCACCTGATCGGCGATAAGGGCTGCGTCGTCATCCCCGAGGCGGCGATCGAGAGGCCGGCGGCGCGTCCGGCAGACCCGCGCCCTGTCGCGCAGCAGGCACCTTCCCGCGGGCCCGCCCCCGCGTCGGCCTCTGCGTTCATCGCAGCCGAGCAGACCGAAGGCGGCACAAGACGGACCGAGGGCCTGTGAATGGAAGCTCGCGGCCAGTCGCCGACTTGACGATACTATAACCGTACCATAGTATATCCCGGTTATAGTCACCAAGGGGCGAGACCATGCGCGGGTTCGTGGGTCGGGCCAGGGAGCTTGGCGATCTGGGGCGCGAGCTCGATGCGGCCCGCTCCGGGTCTGGACGCTTCGTGACCGTCCGCGGTCGGCGGCAGGTGGGCAAGAGCTGGCTCGTCTCGGAGTTCGGCGAACGCTACGGCGGACCCAGCCTGTTCTTCGCGGCGCACGGGTACACGGAGACAAGGGAGCTCGAGCGCTTCCGTGCCGCCCTCGCGGCCTCGAGCCTCCCGTCAGCGCCCCTCGCCGCTGGCGGGGTCGCCTTCACCGACTGGGAGGGCGCGCTGCTGGCGGCGGCATCGGGGGCTACCGCGGACCGCCCCAGCATCATCGTGCTCGACGAGTTCCCCGACCTCTGTGAGCGGCGGCGCGGTCCCGACGGCGAACTCCTCCCGAGCCCCCAGGAAGGCAGCATCCGCGCGGCCTGGAGGACCCTCGAGCAGATGCCGGTCGTGCTCGTACTCATCGGGTCCGACCTCGCGATGATGGAGCGGCTCACGGTCTACGGCGCACCCCTCTACCAGCGCCCAACGCGCGAGCTGCTCGTTCCGCCCCTGAGCCCGCTCGAGGTCGCGCGCCTCACGGGCAGGACCGGGGCGGACGCGCTGGATGCCTATCTCGTGACCGGCGGGTTCCCGAAGATCGTCCGGCTCTGGTCGGGCGGCAACCTTGGCGCGTTCCTGAAGGCGAGCCTCGCCGATCCCGGTTCAGAGCTGGTGCGCAGCGCCGCGAGGATCCTCGACGCGGAACTCCCCGCCAATGTCAATGCACGCTCGATCCTCTCGGTGATCGGCGCGGGCGAGCGCACGAACGCCGGCATCTCCGCGAGGACCGGCATCAAGACCACGAACCTGACCGTGCCCAAGGGCCCGCTCACGGTGCTCGCCGAGAAGCGGATCATCACGTCTGCGCTGCCCCTCTCGACCGCGAAGTCCGTGGAGCGACGGTACTGGATCGCCGACCCGTACCTGCGCTTCTGGCTCCGGTTCATCGAGCCCGCCCTGAGCGAGATCGAACGCGGGCTCGGGGCGACGGTCGCCCCTTCGATCGGCCGGGACTTCAGCGACTACCGGGGCCGGGCGATCGAACCCTTGGTTCGCGACGCGCTCGCGCGACTGTCCATGGCGGGGGACGCCACGCTCAACGGCGCACGCGCTGTGGGCGCCTTCTGGACGCGCGACAACAAGGTTGAGGTCGACCTCGTCGGTGCGGACCGCGAGGCTCCGCCGGCCGGCTCGGTGGCGTTCGTCGGCACGATCAAGTGGCGCGGTCGGGCACCGCTGACGGGTTCTGACATTGCCGCGCTGGTTCGCAGCGCCGCAGGGATACCGGGTGTCGACGCCGCGACGCCCCTCGTTGCGGTC
>CAZVPS010000341.1:0-2472 GCA_964629105.1 uncultured Anaerolineaceae bacterium | reverse complement strand
TCTCGAAGTAGTTGGTGCGGTCCAGCCACGTCGTGCCGTTCATCGTCCCGCCGGCGGCCTGGACCAGGGCGATGTGCTCAGCCTTCGCCACGTGCCGGCTGCCCTGAAACATCACGTGCTCGAAGAGGTGGGCGAACCCGGTCCGGCCCGCCTGCTCGTGCTTGCTCCCGACGTCGTACCAGACGTTCACCGCGACCACCGGGACCAGGTGGTCCTCGCTGATGATGAGGCGGAGCCCGTTCGGGAGCCGCTCGTCGGTGAAGGGGACGATCGGGACTGGCATGCGGGCCTCGACTGCTGCGGGACGGGGGCGGGGCGCGGTGCCCGCGATTGTATCGGCGGGCGCCGCCCGGAGGGCGAGGGGCCTTCGGTACTCCTTCCCACGAGCAGCCGACTGGGGCGACCGGCACTGCAGCAGCGGCCGCCGCGTAGCTGAGGTGGCCGCGCCGACCAACGAGGGCGCCGCCGCGAGGACCAGCGCCCGATCGTGACCCACAGTCGATGATTCGTGCGTCGGATGGCGACGGTTGGCCGCGGTTGGCGCCGCTCGGGCCACGGGAATCCGATCAGCGGCCTGTGGCCATCGTGCACGAGCCCGCCGAGCACGTGGGCGCGACGACCGGCTCCCCCCAACTCGAGGTCGGCCGGATCCCAGGCTGGCGCCGAGGGCGCGTCCGACACGGAGGGGTTCGGCACCGTGCCCAAGGCACGAATCATTGCCCGAGAGGCAACGGAGGCCTGAGCGCACCGACGGAGGTGATCGGATGATCGGCGCCCCGCGCGCTCACGGACGAGCCCTCGCGCCCGTAGGTCGCCCGGGTCCACCATGAGGATCTCGCGTACCCGGCTCCAGAGCCTGTGGGCCGCGCCGGCCGATCTCGGGGCGCGGCGACCGGTGGCCGTTGGCCGGGTCGTGCTCCTCATCGCCGCCAACCTCGAGGCTTGCGGCGTTTCCACGCTCGCGACCGACCGTTCTGACCGCGCCAGCCGGTATCGGGGTGCGGAGCGCCCGAGGTTCAGCCGCCGGGCGACCCGATGCCGGCACCGCTCGGCGGCGCGACCACCGTCAGCTGGCCGCCGTACATCCCCATCGAGCACGAGTACGCGATCCGGCCGGGCTTGAGCGCCGGCAGGTCGATCGTGTTCTCGCCCGGCCTGAGGGTCACGGCGAGGTTCAGCGCGGGAACCTGCAGGAAGATCGCGCAAGATCGCGCGTCCAGCGACTCGACAATCCAGCGCGTGGGCATTCCCGCATAGAGCGCGGCATCGGCAGGAAGGTAGCCGTTCCCGACCTGGGACGTCCGAAGCACCTGAACCCCGTCCTCGATCGTCACGACCGGCACCGGGCCGGTCGCATCCGTGGCAGCCAAGGTCGGCGAGATCCCAACGAGCCGGAGGCCCGCGGTGGCGTTCACCGCCGCGAAGCCGATCACCACGACCCCGACCAGCCGCAGGACGGCGGGCCGCATCCCGGACGGCAGGAGGGCGGGCAAGCCGCCAAGGGCGAGGAGGCCCGGGGCCGTCCCCAGGGCGAAGACTGCCATGATCGCGCCGGCGAAGAGCGGCGAGCCGGTCGAGAGCGCGTAGACCTGGACGGCCTGGGTGAACCCGCAGGGCAGGAAGAAGGTCGCGGCGCCCAGGGCGACGGCCCGTGTGTCCGAGTAGCGCGTCACGTCGCCCTCGTTGAGGCCGAGCCGTCGCCCGAGGCCGGCCGGCAGCGTCGGGGACCAGGCGGCGATGCGGGGCGAGAGGCCGGTGAGGCGCACCCCGAGGATCGTCATCACGACAGCCACGACGATCATGAGGGCGGCCACGACGATCGACGGCAGCACCACCGCGGTTCCGACCGCGCCGAGCGCGGCGCCCAGGACGGCGAAGCCGACAACACGTCCCCCGAGGAAGATGACCGTCGGGCGCAGGCGGAGCGCGACGCCCGTGCCCGCCGCGGCAGGCCGGCTCGCCGCGAAGGCGGCCGACAGGGCCAGGACGAGACCGCCCGTCAGGGCCATGCACGTGGAGACGCCGGCGGCCAGGCCCAGGAGCCCCGCCACGACAAGGCCACCCTCGCCGATGCTCCCGGCGCCGGGTGCCAGGGAGGTGAGCCCGGTGAGCTCGGCGGCCACGGCGATCGCGACGATGAGGCCCAGCCCACCCGCTGCGGCGAGCCACGTCCGCGGGTCGAGGGCCAGCCAGGGCGTCCGGCCGATCCGGTAGCCGGCGGCCTCGATCGCCTCGGCGAGGGCGGCGGCCGGCAGCGGGCCCGCGGAGGTCACCTCGACGCGGGCGTGCGTCGAGGACGCGCCCACGCCTTCGACGGCGGGGATGCGGCCGACGTGGCGCTCGATGCGGCGCTCGCAGGTGCGACAGGTCATGCCCTCGACGGGCACGACGGTGGTGACGGTGGCCGCGGACCGGCCCTCGCGGGGGACGCGCGTGGAGGGCATGGCCGAATCGTGCAGACGTGCGCATGGA
>CAZVPS010000340.1:0-2473 GCA_964629105.1 uncultured Anaerolineaceae bacterium | reverse complement strand
CCGACCTCATCGAGACCTGGGGAGGAGCCGACGAATGAGCCCCGACGGATCCGCCAGGGTGCCCGCCCACAGCGCACCCCCGCCGCGCGCCCTGCCTGGGACGGGCGAGCAGCGCCGCCACGTCCTCGTGGCGATCGTCAACAACCGGCCCGGCGTCCTCAACCGGGTGGCCAGCCTCATGCGCGCCCGAAACTTCAACATCGAGTCCCTCGCCGTCAGCCACCTCGACGATCCGGACATCAGCCGGATGACGATCACCCTCCGCGCGGACGACGTCCTCGTGGAACAGGCGGCGAAGCAGCTCTACAAGATCATCGACGTGCTCAAGGTCCAGGACGTGACCGACGAGCCGACCGTCCAGCACGAGCTCGCCCTCGTGAAGGTCCGGGCGACCGACCGGACGCGCGGGGAGCTGATCTCCATCGTGGAGATGTACAAGGCCCGGATCGTGGACATGGCACCGGAGGCCGTGATCGTGGAGACGGTGGGCACGGAGTCCGAGGTGGACGCACTCATCGCGCTCCTCCGCGGCTACGGGATCAAGGAGCTGGTGCGGACCGGGACCGTCGTCATGTCGCGGGGCGCGCAGTCGATCGAGGAGGCCACGAAGCGATGACGGCGAAGATGTACTACGACGCGGACGCGGACCTGGCGGCGCTGGCCGGCCAGACCGTCGCGATCATCGGGTTCGGCAGCCAGGGCCACGCCCACGCGCTGAACCTGCACGAGTCCGGCGTCGACGTCGTCGTGGGCCTCCCGCCGGCCTCGAAGAGCCGGGCGATCGCCGAGTCGTCCGGCCTCCGGGTGCTCGACACCGGCGCGGCCGTGGCCGCCGCCGACGTCGTGATGATCGCGATCCCGGACACCGCCCAGAAGGCGGCCTGGGACGCGGAGATCGCCCCCAACCTGAAGCCGGGCGCCCTCGTCCTGTTTGCCCACGGCTTCAACATCCGCTACAGCCGGATCACCCCGCCGCAGGGCGTCGACGTCGGGATGGTCGCCCCCAAGGGCCCCGGCCACCTCGTCCGCTCCGTCTTCGAGAGCGGCGGCGGCGTGCCCGCCCTCTTCGCGGTCCACCAGGACGCCACCGGGACCGCTCGCGCCCGCGTGCTCGCCTACGCCCGCGGGCTCGGCAACACCCGGGCCGGCATCCTCGAGACGACGTTTGCGGAGGAGACCGAGACCGACCTCTTCGGCGAGCAGAGCGTCCTCTGCGGCGGCACCGCGGCCCTCGTGAAGATGGCCTTCGAGACGCTCGTGGAGGCCGGCTACCAGCCCGAGCTCGCCTACTTCGAGACGATGCACGAGCTGAAGCTGATCGTGGATCTCATGTACCGCGGCGGCCTCAACTTCATGCGCTTCTCCGTCAGCGACACCGCGGAGTACGGGGACTACGTCTCCGGACCGCGGATCATCGACGAGCGCGTCCGGACGACGATGCGCGCGGTCCTCGCGGAGATCCAGGATGGCACCTTCGCGGAGCGCTGGATCGCCGAGAACGATGCCGGCCGCCCCGAGTTCGAGCGCCTCCGGCGGCAGGACCGCGACCACCAGATCGAGCAGGTCGGTGCCAGCCTCCGGTCCGCCATGCCGTTCCTCAACCCCGTCACCGTGCGCGCCGGCCAGGCCCAGGCCGCCGCGTCGAGCAGCACAGGAAAGGCCCACTGATGCCGTCGGTACACGCACCCGCCGGCCCGTTCGTCCCCGCGGGCACCGTTCGAATCTTCGACACCACCCTCCGCGATGGCGAACAGGCGCCCGGCGCCGGCCTGACCGCCGCGGAGAAGCTGGAGGTCGCCCGCCAGCTCGTCCGCCTCAGGGTGGACGTCATCGAGGCCGGCTTCCCGGCCGCGTCGCCGGGCGACTGGGAGGCGGTCCACCGGATCGCGAAGGAGACGAAGGGCGTTGCGGTCGCGGCGCTCGCCCGCTGCCGAGACGGCGATCCTCAGCGCGCGATCGAGGCGATCAAGGTCGCCGAGCGCCCCCACCTCCACGTCTTCATCGCGACGTCGGACATCCACCTCAAGCACAAGCTGAAGCTGTCGCGCGACGAAGCCCTCGCCGAGGCGATCCGCTGGGTCCGCTACGGCCGCGAGCAGCTGGGACGCGACGCCGAGATCGAGTTCTCGGCGGAGGATGCCTCGCGCACGGACCCGGACTTCCTCCTCCGGGTCTACGAGGCGGTCGTGGAGGCCGGGGCCTCCACGGTCAACATTCCCGACACGGTCGGCTACGCGATCCCGGCCGAGTTCGGGTCGCTGGTGGAGCGGGTCTACGGCCTGGTCGGCGGCCGGGCGACCGTCTCGGTCCACTGCCACAACGACCTGGGCCTCGCCACCGCCAACACGCTCGCCGCCGTGCAGGCCGGCGCGCGCCAGGTGGAGGTGACGATCAACGGGCTCGGGGAGCGCGCCGGCAACGCGTCGCTGGAGGAGGTCGTGATGGCCCTCCGCACGCGACCCACCCAGTTCCC
>CAZVPS010000339.1:0-2488 GCA_964629105.1 uncultured Anaerolineaceae bacterium | reverse complement strand
GGCGAGGCCGGCACCGGCAACATCGTGGAGGCCGTCCGCCACATCCGGACCGTCAACGCCGAGGTGCGCCGCCTCTCCTCCATGCGCGAGGACGAGCTCTTCGTCGCCGCCAAGGAGCTGCGGGCCCCGATCGAGCTCGTCCGCGAGGTTGCCGCCGCCGGCAAGCTGCCGGTCGTCAACTTCGTGGCCGGCGGGATCGCCACCCCGGCGGACGCGGCGCTCGCGATGCAGCTGGGCGCGGACGGCGTCTTCGTGGGCTCCGGCATCTTCAAGGCCGAGGACCCGGCGCGGACGGCGAACGCGATTGTCCAGGCGACGACCCACTACGACAACCCGAAGATCCTGGCCGAGGTCAGCAAGGGCCTGGGCGCCCCGATGCGCGGCATCGCCCTCGAGGCGATCCCCGAGGGCGAGCGCCTCGCGGTGCGGGGCTGGTAGCGACGACCCGGCGCGCAGGACGCGCGGGAGCTGCCCGGTGAGGATCGGCGTGCTGGCGCTGCAGGGCGCCTTCCGCGAGCACGTGGCCACGCTCGCCGCCGTCGGCGTCGAGGGCGTGGAAGTGCGCCTGCCGGAGGACCTCGTCGACGTCAACGGGCTGATTCTGCCCGGCGGCGAGAGCACGACGATGCGCCGCCTCATCCGTCGCTGGGGGCTGGCCGAGCCGATCCTCGATCTCGCTCGCTCGGGTGCGCCGATCTTCGGGACGTGCGCCGGGATGATCGTCCTCTCGAAGGCGATCGCCGGCGGCGAGGAGCCGGTCCTGCCGCTCCTCGACATGGTCGTGGGGCGGAACGCCTTCGGCCGCCAGCTCGACTCGTTCGAGACCGACCTCGAGGTCCCCATCCTGGGCGAGCGCCCGGTGCATGCCATTTTCATCCGGGCCCCGATCATCGAGGAAGTGGGCCCCGACGTGGACGTTCTGGCCCGCCTGGACGACGGCCGGATCGTGGCCGTGCGCGAGGGGAACGTCATCGCGACCGCGTTCCACCCGGAGCTGGCCGGGGAGACCCGCTTCCACCGCCTGGTGGCCACGATGGCCGCCGAGCACGCGGACCCCGGCGAGGGTTCCGGGCGCCGTCCCCACCCGCTCCGCCGCACGAGGGCCGGCGCATGACCGGCAGGTCGGGTCAGCCCCCGGTCCGTGCGGGCAAGGTCCGGGCCGCCCGGCTGACGGACCTGGCCGCCCTCGGCGAGCTGTCGCGCCTGGCCCAGGCCGAGGATTCGGGCGCCCGCTCGCTCGGCCTTCCCGTCGCCGGCCCGCCGATCGGAGTCTTCACCCTCTTCCGCCTGCCGCTGGGCGCCTTCCGCCCCCACGACCTCCTCTACGTCCACGAGCAGGACGGCCACCTGGCGGGGCTCCTGCGCGTGGAGCGCGACGGCCATCGCGACGAGTGGACGATCGTGGAGCTCGACGCCGTCGGGCACGGCGATGCCGGCGACATCCGCTACCGCCTGGTCCAGGCCTGCCTCCGCGAGGTGGCGAAACGCGGCGCCACGCGCTTCCACGTCGCCTGTGCCGACGTGGACGGCAACGTGGAGCTCTTCATGCAGGCCGGCTTCGCCCGCTACGGCGAAGAGATGATCTGCTTCCGCGGCGCCGGGCGCCCCCTCCCGTCGCCGCTCACGGAGGAGGAGGCCGGCCGATGCGGCATCCGCCCCGTGGGCCAGACGGACGCCGTGGCCCTCTTCCGCCTCTACAGCGCGGTCACGCCCGCCCCGGTGCAGCGCCTGGAGATGAACCGGATCGCCGACTGGGAGCTCTACGGCAGCGGCTCGCTCATGCCGCGCTCCAGCCTGACGCCGATCCTCCGCTTCGCCGACGTCGAATCGTTCCTCCAGGAGGCCCCCGAGGGTGCCGCCGACCCGACGGCCGCGATCGGCTTCGTCCAGGTCGGCGTGGCGAAGGAGGACCAGCCCCACTACCTGCGGATCCTCGTCCGGCCCGGCGCCGACGCGGCGCCGCTCGTGCGCTTCGGGCTCGGTGTCATCGCCGCCCGCACCGAGCGCCGCGACCATCGCCACGACCACGGCGTCATCGCGCCGGTCCGCACCTACGAATCGCCGCTGGAGCACCGGCTCGAGGAGGAGGGGTTCGGGACGATCGCCACCGTTACGCTCCTGATGAAGGAGACGCTCGTTCGCGATGCCGAGCCGGCCATGGTGCCGGCCGTTCGCTGAGAGGACCGCCCGTGGCCGACCGCCACTTCCGCGAATCGATCGACGACCTCGACGCCCTCCTGGCCGCGCTGCCGCCGGAGATCGTCGACGCCATCCACGCGCTGCCGGAGCGCACCGACCTCATCGAGGTCGTCATGGACCTCGGCCGCCGGCCCGAGGCCCGCTTCCCCGAGAGCGAGGTGACCCTGCTCGACCGCGAGGTCAGCGAGGCGGACATCGCCCAGGTGGTCGACAAGATCGGCCTGTTCGGGGACGACAACCGGGCCGGGATCGAGCGGACGCTCCACCGCATCAGCGCGATCCGGAACCG
>CAZVPS010000338.1:0-2488 GCA_964629105.1 uncultured Anaerolineaceae bacterium | reverse complement strand
GACTCGGTCGGGGTGTTCGGCTGCGGGCCGATCGGGCTCCTGCTGATCCAGCTGGCGCGCGCCTCCGGCGCGACGACGATCGTGGCCACGGATCGGCTGCCCCACCGGGTGGAGGCCGCCCGCCGCCTGGGCGCGGTCGCGGCGCTCGTGGAGGGCGGCACCGAGCGCGAGGTCCTACTCGAGGCGACCGCCGGTCGGGGGGTCGACGCCGCGATCGAGATCGCCGGAGACGACGACGCGATCGAGACGGCGGTCACCCTGGCCCGTCCGGCGGGCACGGTCGTCGTGGCCGGGATCCCGGCCGGCGACCACTCGACGATCGCGGCCTCGATCGCCCGGCGCAAGGGCCTCGACCTGCGCTTCTCGCGGCGGATGAGCCGGGCCTATCCCCGGGCGATCGCCCTCGTCGAGGCCGGCCTGGTCGAGGTCTCGTCCCTGGTGACCCACCGGTTCGCCATCGCCGACTTCGAGGCGGCGTTCCGGACCGCGGTTCGTCGAGACGGCCTGAAGGTCATCGTGGATCCGTCCGCCCCTCCTCAAGACGTGACATCCTTTCGGAACAACGGCCCTCACCCACTGACCCAATGGGCCGCCCCGCCCGGCGCGACGGCCCACGACGCGGAGTCACGATGAACCCCACCGCGCAGCTCAACCGGGCCGGCCAGAGCCTCTGGCTCGACAACATCACCCGCGACCTGCTGACGAGCGGCCGGCTCCACCACTACGTCGACGACCTGGCCGTCACCGGCCTCACGTCGAACCCCACGATCTATGACAAGGCGATCGGCGGAACGGCGGCCTACGACGACGCCATCCGCGCCGCGGCGGCGCACGGGGCGAGCGGCGAGGATATCTTCTTCGACCTCGCGCTCGACGACCTCACCCGCGCCGCGGACCTGTTCCGCCCGGTCCACGACCGGACGGGCGGCGTCGACGGGTTCGTCTCGCTGGAGGTCTCGCCGCTCCTCGCGTACGACGCGGAGACGACCGCGCGCGAGGCCGCCCGGCTCCACGGCCTGGCCAGCCGCCCCAACCTGTTCATCAAGATCCCCGGCACGGCCGAGGGCCTCCGGGCGATCGAGGAGACGATCTTCGCCGGCGTGCCGGTGAACGTGACGCTCCTCTTCTCGCCGTCGCAGAATCTCGCCCAGGCCGAGGCCTACACGCGCGGGATCGAGCGCCGGGTCGAGGCCGGCCTGTCCGCCTGCGTCGCCTCGGTCGCCTCGGTCTTCATCAGCCGCTGGGATTCGGCGGTCGCAGGGAAGGTCCCGGACGACCTCAGGAACCGGCTGGGCGTCGCGATCGGCATGCGGGCCTACGCGGACCACCGCCGCTTCTTCGCGTCGGACCGCTGGCAGCGGCTCCTCAACGTCGGCGCCCGTCCGCAGCGGCTCCTCTTTGCCAGCACCGGGACGAAGGACCCGACGGCGTCCGACGTCCTGTATGTGGCGGGCCTTGGCGGCGCCGTACACCGTGAACACGATGCCCGAGAAGACGCTGCTCGCCTTCGCCGACCACGGGTCGTTCGGCGACCTGCTGCCGGCCGACCCCGGCCCCGGCGACGCGCTGCTCGCCCGCTTCGGAGCGGCCGGCGTCGACGTCGAGACTGTTGGCCGCGAGCTGCAGGAGAAGGGTGCGGCGGCGTTCGTGGCGTCCTGGAGCTCGCTGCTCGAGCGGATCGCGGCAAAGGTCGCCGAGGTGGCCGGGGCCGCTCGTTGAGCCCGGACGGATCCGGGACCGGCGTCCCCGCCGGACCGGCCGCCCGGATGGCCCCTGGACGGGAGCCGGAGATCGCCGCGCTGCCGAACCTGCGCGACGTGGGCGGCCACCCCACGCGCGACGGCGGTCGCGTCCGCACGGGGCTGCTCTACCGGTCCGGCGACCTCGGCAGGATCGACGGGACCGACGCGGCCGCGCTCGCGCGGCTGGGCATCCGGACGGTCTACGACCTGCGCACGGCGGGCGAGCGGACCGGGCAACCTGACCGGCTGCCGCCGGGCAGCGCCTACGTCGTGGCCGACATCTTGGGGGACTCGCCGGGGATGACCCCGGCCGGGTTCGCGACGCTCTTCGAGGACCCGGCGGCAGCGGAGAAGGCGCTCGGCGGCGGCCGGGCGGCCACGTTCTTCGTGAACGCGAACCGCGAGTTCGTGCGCCTGGATAGCGCCCGGGCGGGCTATCGCCGCCTCTTCTCCGACCTGCCCGGCGGCGCGAGCACGCCCGCGCTGTTCCACTGCACCACGGGCAAGGACCGGACCGGCTGGGGCGCCGCCGCCCTGCTGATGCTCCTCGGCGTGCCCGACGACATCGTGATGGAGGACTACCTGCTCAGCGGCCCGCGACTCCTCCCCATGGTCCGGCCCATCATCGACGCGTTCGAGGCGCGGGGCGGCGACCCGGAGCTCCTGCGGCCTCTCGTCGGCGTCCGACCGGACTACCTCGAGGCGGCCCTCGACGAGGTGCACCGCCTGTTCGGCTCGATCGAGGG
>CAZVPS010000337.1:0-2498 GCA_964629105.1 uncultured Anaerolineaceae bacterium | reverse complement strand
GCGTGGCCAGGTCGTCCAGCGTCGCGACACCGCGCGTGATCAGGTCGAGGAGCATGTACATCTGGGTCGTGCCGACGCGGCACGGTGTGCACTTGCCGCAGGACTCGTCGCGGCAGAAGTCCTGGAAGTACTTGGCCACGTCCACCATGCAGGACGTGTCGTCCATCACGATGAGGCCGCCCGAGCCGATGAACGAGCCGACCTCGATCAGCGACTCGTAGTCGACCGGCATGTCGAGGAACTGGGCAGGGATGCAGCCGCCCGACGGGCCGCCGGTCTGGACCGCCTTGAACGGCCGGCCGTCGATGATCCCGCCGCCGATGTCGTAGACGATCTCGCGGAGGGTCATCCCCATCGGGACCTCGACGAGGCCCGTGTTCACGATGCGCCCGGCCAGGGCGAAGACCTTGGTGCCCCTGCTCTTCTCCGTGCCGATCGCCGCATACCACTCGGGGCCGTTCCGCAGGATCGTCGGCACGTTGGCGAAGGATTCGACGTTGTTGATGAGCGTCGGCTGGCCCCACAGGCCGGAGACGGCCGGGTACGGCGGCCGTGGCCGGGGCGTGCCGCGGCGCCCCTCGACGGAGGCGATCAGGGCCGTCTCCTCGCCGCACACGAAGGCGCCGGCACCCAGCCGGACCTGGACGTCGAAGCTGAACGACGTGTCGGCGATCCCGGCGCCCAGGTACCCGGCGCGCTGGGCGTTCCGAATGGCGGACCGCAGGCGCGCCACGGCCAGCGGATACTCCGCGCGACAGTAGACGTAGCCCTCGCTGGCGTGGACCGCGAAGGCGGCGATGGCCATGCCTTCGAGGACCCGGTAGGGATCGCTCTCAAGGACGCTGCGGTCCATGAACGCGCCCGGATCGCCCTCGTCCGCGTTGCAGATCACGTATTTCGGACTGCCCTGGGCCTTCGCCACCGTCGTCCACTTGAGGCCGGTGGGATAACCGGCGCCGCCGCGGCCGCGCAGGCCGCTGCGGGTGATCTCGTCACGGACCTCGGCGGACGTCATCTCGGAGAGGGCGCGGCGCAGCGACTCGTACCCGCCGCGCTCCAGGTAGTCGTCCAGGCTCTCGGGGTCGATGCGGCCGAAGTTCTCGGTCGCCACCCGGATCTGCTTGGCGAAGAAGGGGGCCTGGTGCTTTCGCGGGTCGGTCGGCTTGACCTTCTTGAGGGCCTTCACGATGGCGCCGACGTCGTCGGGCCGGACCCGCTCGAAGAGCTGGCCGGTCTCGGGGATCTCGACGAGCGGGCCGGCGGCGCAGAGGCCCAGGCATCCGACGCGCTTGACGGCCACGTCGGTCAGGTCGGACTCGCCGACGAGCTGGCCGAGGCGCACGGTCACGTCGTGCGCGTGCATCGACATGCAGCTCGCCGCCTCGCAGACGTAGGCGGACGCGCGCGGTGGGCCCTCGTGGGGTTCGGTGGTGGTCGCACGGCGGTGAGGTGGTCGCGCCGCCGCAGGCATCTCGCTCACATCGCCTCCAGCTGGGCAACCAGCTCGTCCGCGTTGACCTTCCCTCGGACGTCGCCGTCGACGACCACGGCGGGCGCCAGGCTGCACGCGCCGAGGCACCGCGCGGTGAGGATCGAGACCTTGCCGTCCGGCGTGGTCTCACGCGGCTTGACGTGGAGGTGGCGGTCCAGGCCGCCCAGGATCTCCTTCGCCCCGTTGATGTAGCAGGCGGTTCCCGTGCAGACGACGCAGGTGTGCTCGCCCTGCGGCTTCAGGGTGAAGAACGAGTAGAACGTCGCGACGCCGTAGACGCGCGAGTGGGGCACCCCCAGGGTGTCGCCGATGTAGTCCAGGGCGTCGGTCTCGAGGAAGCCGAACGCCTCCTGGGCCGCGTGGAGCGCCTCGATCAGCGCCTGGGGGCGATCGCCCAGGCGGCGCATGCGGGTCTCGACGATCTTCCAGCGCTTGTCGTCGCTCGGGACGGGCGGCTTGGTGTACGGGATGGGCATCGGCCCCCTCCGTGCGGCAGAGGAAGGACGCGCCGATCCGGACGCGGATCGGCGCACGGGTCACGATCGTTGGCTGGGCCCGGGGCCCACGGCCGAATGATAGGGAGCCCATCTCGCCGCGCCCGGTGCCGCAGCGCCCGACTCCGGGGGGCCGCTCCGCCCGGTCGCGCCCGGCCAGAGGGTCGGACCGGGCGCGACCGCCCGCCCGTGGATCCGCGCCGCCGGGCGCGCTCCAGGCGTTCAGCAGCCGTGCTCCGGGCGCTCTACAGGCGCGGCAGCTCCTGGCCGGGACCCAGCGCCGCGGCGAAGAGGTCGCCCACGGCCGCGACCCGGGCGAGGATCGTGCGGATCGTCCAGCGGTCGGGACGCAGCGCCGGATCGTCCAGCTCGTCCCAGGCGATCGGCGCCGAGACCGGCAGTCCGGGCGCGGGGCGGGCGGAGTACGGCCCGACGAGGGTCCGGTTGCGCCAGTTCTGGGTGAAGTCGAGGCGCGCCCGTCCGTCGCGCCGGTCCTTCGACCACTCCCAGCT
>CAZVPS010000336.1:0-2505 GCA_964629105.1 uncultured Anaerolineaceae bacterium | reverse complement strand
AGCTCCTGCCGGCCAACGAGTTCCTCGTCCCGGCCGCGGGAGTCGGGGAGATCCGCGCCCGGCTGGGCACGCTCGCCGCCCGGCTGCCGGAGCGGCTGGCCGCCGATCTCGCCCGGCTGGAGGGCGCGGGCGAGATCGGCGGCGCGACGGCCCCCGCCGCCTCAGCCGCTGGCGTCGCGTCCGGCGCCCGCGCCCTCGACGTCGGAGACGCGGCGGAGGTCTGGTCGGCCGTCGTCTGTCCCGCGAGCGGCTTGGACCACCTGGGCCCGGAGACGCTCCTCGTCGTCGACGAGCCGGGCGAGGTGGCGGCCGCGGCCGAGTTCCTCTGGGAGCAGGCTGCCGAGCGTCGCCGCGACCTGGTGGCCGCGGGCGAGCTGCCCGGGGAGTGGCCGGCCGCCTACGTCGAGCCGCGCACCTGGAAGGCGCGCCTCCTGGGCGCCCGGACCCTGGAGCTGACCTGGGAGCCCGGGCCGGTGGAGGCGATCGGCGGCGCGCCCGCCCTCGAAGACCTCTTCGGCTGGCGCGAGCCCGTCCTCCTCCCCGGCCGATCGGCGGGCCTGGCCCGGGCCATCGAGCGCTGGCGCGCCGCCGACACGGTCCCGGGCATCGTGCTGGCCTCCGACCAGGCCGCCCGCCTGGCCGAGCTGCTGGGTGACGCCGGGATCCCTGCCGGCGTCACCATGGCCCCGGGCGCCCCTCCGCCGGGGGCGGTGGCTCTCGTCGGCCGGAGCCTGAACTCCGGCTTCTCGGGCGGCCCCGACAGGCTCGTCCTCGTCACCGACCGCGAGCTCTTCGGGACCGTCCGGGTCCGGCGCCCCAAGGCGCTCCGGCGGGTCGTGCCGCGCGACATCCTGGAGCGCCTTGCCCCCGGCGACCTGGTCGTCCACATCGACCACGGCATCGCCCGCTACGAGCAGATGCTGCGCCGCGGCGGCGACGGCGTGGAACGGGACTACCTCGAGCTGTCGTTCACCGCCGACGACCGCATCTACGTCCCCGTGGAGCAGATCGCGCGGGTGAGCCGCTATGCCGGCGCCGATCGGCCGTCGCTCTCCCGCCTCGGCGGCGGCGAGTGGAGCCGGACCAAGGCCCGCGTTCGGAAGGCCGTCGCCGACCTGGCCGACGACCTGCTCCGCCTCTACGCGGCGCGGGCCGCGGCGGAGGGCCACGCCTTCGCCCCGGACACCCCGTGGCAGCAGGAGCTGGAGGCCTCGTTCCCGTACGAGGAGACGGTCGACCAGCTGCGCGCGATCGACGAGGTCAAGGACGACATGGAGACGGCCCGGCCGATGGACCGGATCGTCGTCGGTGACGTCGGGTACGGGAAGACGGAGGTCGCCCTGCGGGCGGCGTTCAAGGCGATCCAGGACGGCCGGCAGGTCGCGGTCCTCGTGCCCACCACCATCCTCGCCGACCAGCACGTCCGGACCTTCGACGAGCGCTACGCGGCCTTCCCGGCGACCGTCCGCCTCCTCTCCCGCGCGGTCCCGGCGAAGGAGCAGGCGGCGATCCTGGCCAGCCTCGCCGCCGGCTCCGTGGACGTCGTGGTCGGAACGCATCGCCTCCTCTCGAAGGACGTGCGCTTTCGCGACCTGGGGCTCCTCGTCGTCGACGAGGAGCAGCGCTTCGGGGTCGCCGCGAAGGAGCGCCTCAAGCAGCTCCGCACGGAGGTCGACGTCCTGACGCTCTCGGCGACTCCGATCCCGCGGACGCTCAACCTGGCCCTCGTCGGGGTCCGCGACCTGTCGGTGATCGAGACGCCGCCGGAGGACCGGCTGCCGATCCAGACCCGCGTGGCCGAGGCCTCAGCGGGCCTCGTCAAGGATGCGATCCTCCGCGAGCTGGACCGGGGCGGCCAGGTCTTCTACGTCCACAACCGGGTCGAGACGATCGAGGCCCAGGCCGACCAGCTGCGCCGGCTCCTGCCCGCCGCCCGGATCGTCGTCGGCCACGGCCAGCTGACCGAGGGCGTGCTCGAGAAGGTGATGCGGACCTTCGCGACGGGCGAGGCCGACATCCTCGTCTGCACGACGATCATCGAATCGGGCCTGGACATCCCGAACGCGAACACGATCATCATCGACCGCGCCGACGCCCTGGGGCTCGCCCAGCTCTACCAGCTGCGCGGCCGCGTGGGACGGAGCAGCCGGCGCGCCTACGCGTACCTGCTCTACCGTCGCCGCGACCGGCTCTCGGACGAGGCGCGCCGGCGGCTGCAGGCGATCTTCAACGCGTCGGAGCTCGGGGCCGGCTTCCAGATCGCCCTCGCCGACCTTGAGATCCGTGGCGCCGGCAACATCCTCGGCGGCGAGCAGTCCGGCCACATGGCCGACGTCGGGTTCGACCTCTACACCCGGCTCCTGGCCGAGGCCGTGGAGGAGCGCAAGGCTGCCTGGGAGGGCCGCGAGCCGGTCCGGGAGGCCCCCGGGGCGACGGTCGACCTCCCGGTGGACGCCCACCTGCCCGACGCCTACGTCCCCGACGAGGCCCAGAAGCTGGAGCTCT
>CAZVPS010000335.1:0-2514 GCA_964629105.1 uncultured Anaerolineaceae bacterium | reverse complement strand
CCGTGGCCGGCGACTCACGACGGGCAATGCGTGGGCCGCGCTCTTCCTGGCTGCCGGCCTGCCGGTCTCCTGGCTCGACCGGCGCGAACGCTGGCGCATCAAGCACTACCTCGAACACCACCGCCTCGTCGACATCCGCCCGCAACTTGTCGCCCGCGGCCGCCCACGCGCGTTCCGTGCCCATCCGGCGATGCTCGAGCGTCTTCGATCTGATCCTGCGCTTATGTTGACTGGGACAACCGGGGCGAGCGAACTGCGACTCGGCCTCATCGGTGGCACCGACCGCGTCGAGGCATACGTCGCAGCGTCGGACCTCAATACGCTCGTGGGCCGCTACCATCTGCGTGCCAGCCGGGAGCCGAACGTCGTCTTGCGCGTCATCGAGACGGCCGGCGTGCCCGAGCCGCGCCCGCGCGTCGCGCCGCGTAGTGCCGTCGCGCTCGACCTGCTCGACGACCCCGACCCTCGTGCCCAGCAGGTCGGCCGTCAGGTCCTGGGGGAGGGCGCCTCGTGACGTCCATCGTGGTCCGTCTGGTCAACGACGAAGATGCGGCTGTCTGGCGGCTGGCCCAGGAGGTGTCCGGCATGTTCGCGGACCTGCCGTGGGTGCTCATCGGCGGCTTGATGGTCCGCATCCTCGAGATCGAGCACGGCGTGCAGACAACCCTGGTTGACCGGCGACGTCGACACCGTGCTCGACACGCGGATGGTCTCCACGGCGACGGAAGAGGCTGCTGCCCGACTCGAGGCCGCTGCCTTCCTGCCGCAGCGATACGACGAAGACCTGACCTACCGATTCATCCGTGACAAGAACATCGTCGACGTCCTGGCCCCGGACCATCTCGGAGAGCGAGCCAAGCGCACGACCGTGCCGCCCGACGAGACGCTCGAGGCGTCCGGTAGCCGCCAGGCCCTGAGCCGACGCCGGATGGTGACCGTCGACGCCGGTAACGGGCCGTTCGAGCTGCCATGCCCATCGCTGACCGGCGCTCTCGGCCTCCTGGGGATCTCGACGCCGGAGTCGATGTAGGGAGCGGCGCCGGGGGGCGAGGCCGGGACCTCACGAAGAAGAGGGAGCACTCTCCGCTGGAGACCATCCGTGATTCGATGCCCGTGGCCGCATCACGGGGGCATCAAAGCGGGCGGGGGAGGGCTCTGGGCCCGGGATCGCGACCCGTCACAGGGTGGCGATCAACGGGGCGATCAACGGGGCGATCAACGGGGCGATGATGCGCGCTTGATGCCACCACGGGCATCAATTCGCGAACGCATGTGCGAGCGCGAGCTTCGAGATCCTCGCCAGGGTCGGTGCGTCGCTTGCGACGAGCACTGCCACCAGGTCGGCCAGCCGGTCGACCCCCTCCGTCGGCACGGCCCGCGCCGCCGCGGCCCCGGGCAGGTTCGAGGCCGCCGTCTTCGCCGCCGCGAGGAACTCGTCGGCGTCCGCCTGGGAGTCCCACGCGGTGAGCAGCACCAGGGCGTACGCCCCGTCCGGCCCGCGGAGGTAGGCCAGGCGGTCGCCGCCCCAGCCCGCGGCCGCGGCCCCGGCAGGCAGCGCCTTCACCCCGTTCTCGCGGAGCCAGACCGAGAGCTGGAACTCGCCCATCGTGTCCGTCGGCGTCTCCGCCCACCCGGCACCCATCGCCTTCGCCAGCGCCGTTCCGTCGAGGGGCACCTCCACCGGCTTCTCGCCCGCCTCGTACTTCGACGGGTGGAGGACCTGCTCGGTCGAGTCCGGGAGGCGGCCGTAGGCCCGGTCGACCGACTCCCAGCCGCCCCTCATCCAGATCCCGTTCACGAAGATCAGCCCCTGCTGGTACGGGAAGAGCAGGGTCTCGCGGAGGATGGCCGGCATCTTCGCCAGCTGCTCCTGGGCCTTCGGGTCCACCACGAGCAGCTCCTGGATCTCCGCGGCGGTGAGGTGCTCGGCCAGCCAGCGGGTCATGAGGAGCGTGGCGTCGCCCTCGACCAGCGTCAAACGGCCCAGCGAGCGGTCGCCCTGGCCCACGGCGTCGACGTCGATCTCCTCCAGCCCGAAGCTCTGGTCCTGGAGCGCGTGCGTGAACTCGTGGGCGAAGGTGACCTTCTCGGTGGCCCCGATCCTCCCCGACCTGGAGACGACGAACATCTCCTTGGCCTCGGGGTCGTAGAAGCCGGCGACCTGCGAGCCGAGGAGGTCGACGAGGAGGTCGCCGAGCGATGCGTCGGCCGGCAGGAGGCCGAGGGCCTTCAGCGTCTCCTCCGCGACCGCGATCTCGTCAGGAGGGTTGTCCTTCTCGAACTGCTCCTTGAGCCGGCTCCTGGCCTCCGCCTCGGAGAGGACCGTCGGCTCCAGGCGCTCTCTGGCGGGGAGTCCCCGCTCGGCCACGACCTGGTCCTCGATCTGGCGGTAGAGGGCCGCCGCGTCGCCCGACGGGGCCGGGGTGGCCGAGGCGCCGGGAGTGGCGGTCGGCGCGGGAGTGGCGGTCGGCGCGGGAGTGGCGGTCGGCGCGGCACTCGGGGCCGCCGAGGGCG
>CAZVPS010000334.1:0-2519 GCA_964629105.1 uncultured Anaerolineaceae bacterium | reverse complement strand
ACGGGATCCGCGAGGACGCCGACTGGATGGAGGGGCTGATCCGGCCGGGAGCCGAGCTCCTGGTCTCGACCTCGTTCTCCAAGAACTTCGCCCTCTACAACGAGCGGGTCGGCGCGCTGCTGGTCGTGGCCCGCTCGGAGCAGGACGCGGCGGCGGCCCAGAGCAACGTGAAGATCGCGATCCGCTCCAACTACTCGAACCCGCCCTCGCACGGGGCCGACATCGTGACCACCATCCTGGGCGACCCCGCCCTCCGGGCGCAGTGGGAGGTGGAGCTGGCCGGGATGCGGGCCCGGATCAAGGAGAACCGGACCCGGCTGGTCGAGGCCCTGACATCGCGCCGGATCCCCGGCGACTGGACACCGATCGCGACCCAGCGCGGCATGTTCGCCCTCCTGGGGCTCTCCCTCGACCAGGTGGCGCGTCTGCGCGAGGAGCACGCGGTCTACGTCGTCGGGAAGGGGCGGATCAACGTCGCCGGCTTCACGTCCGCCACCTTCGGGCCCTTCGCGGACGCGCTCGCGGCCGTCGTGGCCGGGTAGCCGCGTGCCGGTCGAGCCCGCCGCCCTCTTCCGCGCCGTCGGGCTGACGCCCGACGGGCCCGCCCGCTGGGGCGCGCCGATCCGGGCGGCCGGCCCGGGCGTCTTCCTCGTGGTGTGGCCGCAGCCGGCGGATCGTGCCCCCGTCGACATCTCGGCCGTGGGGACGTGGCTGGCGCGCGTGGAGACGCTCCGGGTCGACGGAGACCGACCGACCGGCAAGGCGTTCGCCGCACGGCTCGCTGCGTGGTGGCTCCCCGGCGAGACGGTCGTCTTCGTCGGTTCCGGGAAGGCGCTTGGCCGGCGGATCGAGGCGATGGCCGCCACGCCGCTTGGGGACGCGCGGCCCAACCCCGCGGGCCATTGGCTCAAGGCCCTGCGCGGGTTCGAGGGCACGCGGCTCTGGTGGGCCGCGACCAACGCCATCGAGGAGTACGAGGACGCGCTCCTGGAGGCGTTCGCCGCGGCAGTCCCGCCGGCGACGGCGGCGGCACTCCCCGCCGGGGCCCCGGTCCTCCCGTTCGCGAATCGACGGCGGCCCGGGGGGCCGGTCCGCCCCGACGGGATCTCGGGATCGACCGCGGAGCCGGTGGCGCAGGCGGAGCCGACACTCCCCGCGGCCGGGGCCGGCGGGTCGCGACGCCGGCCGGGCGACTACTCCGAAGACGACCTGGCCCGGCTCAACGACCTCCTGCAGCGCATCGCCTGCGGGGAGCCCGCACTCCAGATCACGCCGTCCCAGGCCAACGCCGAGGGCGCCGTCCGGCGCCTGCTCGGCGAGGACCCGTCGCGACCACCGAGCGCGCTCGGCCAGCTCCTCCGCGCCGGGAAGATCGAGGGCGCCCGCCAGGACCTCGACGGCCGCTGGGCGATCCGCTGCGCCCGCCGGGGCGGCTGATCCCGCCGCTGCGCGACTGATCCGCGGCGCAACTGATCCGCGGCGCAACTGATCCGCGGCGCGACTGATCCACCGGCCCGAACACCGGGGTGTCAACCCGTGGCTGTCACGCCGGTCGGACGGCCGCCGGGCAGGTTCCGCGGTACTCGCACCAGCGGCAGCGCCAGGCGCCGGGGCGGGCGTCGAAGTCGCGGCGGCGCACCGCAGTGGCCATCGCGACGAGGTCGGCCTCGAAGGTGCCCAGCTCGTCGGCCGTGCGGGTGGTGGCGATCTCCAGCCCGCTGTCGGCGAAGTAGAGGGCGAGGCGCGAGGCGGGCGGCAGGGGCTCGCCGGTCGCCGGGTCGCGCAGGGCGCCGCGGGAACAGGCATACGCGTACGCGGTCAGCTGGCGATCGACGTCGACGTCGACCTGCGAGCGGGCGCGGCCGGTCTTGTAGTCGAGGACCTCGGTCGAGCCGTCGGGCGCCCGGTCGAGGCGGTCGACGTAGCCGGCGAATCGAATGCCGACGGCCTGACCGGGGATCGGGACGTCGATGCCGAAGCCGAGCTCGGCCGCCACCGGTGTCGAGGGGCTGGCCGCCTCGCGCTCGAGGAAGCGGATCAGGACCGGCTCGGCACGGACGCGCGCTTCGTCGAGCTCCGCGGGCTCCAGGCCCGCGTGCTCCAGCACCCGGTCGCTGGCGCGGCGCATGGTCTCGAGGTCGGGCCCGGGGACCGATGCGGCGGCGCCGGAGTTCGCTTTGGCGGCGGCGTCCAGGGCGTCGCCGGCCTCGCCGGCCTCGCCCGCCTCGCCCCCCTCATGGAGAGCGCCACAATCCCTCGCGCGTGCGCGGATGCGCTCGCGAACGAAGACCTCGAACGCCTCGTGGACCGCGTTGCCGAACGCGAACTGGCCTGGGCTCACCTCGCCGGGCACGCGCTCGACGTACTTGAGCGCATAGCGGCGCGGGCAGGCCTCGTAGGTGGTCAGCGAGGAGAAGCTCCCGCAAGCGGGGAGAGGCCGGGGCAAGGGCGGAGGCGGATCCTCGAGGGTGGGCATGGCCCGATCCTGCGCCGGACCTGTGCCAGCTCACGTGGCACGC
>CAZVPS010000333.1:0-2532 GCA_964629105.1 uncultured Anaerolineaceae bacterium | reverse complement strand
CGCCCTCGCGGGGCCGATGCCGCCCGACCCGGCGCGGCCGGCCGCGCCCGCGACCCTGCCGGCCGACTCCGTGGAGACGCCCGGCCGCACCGAGCTCGTCTCGACACCCCAGGTCGCGGGCGGAGCGCAGGGCGCGACGCCGGCAGCGGCGCTCGACGATCTCTTCGCCGCCCCGACAATCTCGTCCGACGGGCGGTACGTCGTCTTCCTCCAGGCGGTCGGGCGGCGCGGCAACCAGGTCACGCTGCGCGACCGGAAGACGCAAGCCACGACCCTCCTGGACGCGTCGGACGCGAACGGGCCCCTGCGCCACCCCACGATCTCCGCCGACGGGCACTGGGTCGCCTACGTCCGGCCGGAGGACGGGCCGACCACCGTCGTGCTGGTACAGGTCGCGACCGGGACGCGCACCGTCGTCCCTCAGCCTCCCGGTCGCAACCGCAACCCGGACCAGCCCGTGCTCAGCCGCGACGGGCGGTTCCTCGCCGTCCGGACCGCGGTCCTGAAGGGGTCCGAGATCCTGGTCCTGGACCGGACGAGCGCGACCTGGGAGACCATCTCGGTCGACGTGAACGGGCGGCCGACCGGGTTCTCGGGCGCCCTCGCGGCCCAGCCCGCCATCTCGTGGGACGGCCGCTTCGTCGCTTTCACCGCCACCGCCACCGCCGCCCGGCTCACCGTCACGCCGAAGCCGAGCAACGACTACCGACAGGTCTACCTCCGCGATCGCGAGGCCGGGACCACGACGATGCTCTCGGTCGGCCCCGTCGGCACCCAGGGTCGGGGCCCTTCACTGACGCCCGCGATCAGCGGCAACGGCGCGGTCGTCGCCTTCGCCAGCGCCGCCGACGACCTGGTCGCCGACGACGGGAACCAGCAGGTCGACGTCTTCGCCTGGTCGAACTCGACCGGCGCCGTGGAGATCCTCTCGCGCTCCACGGCGGGCGCGGCGGGGAACGGAGCAAGCGGCTATCCCGCGCTGAACGGCGACGGGACGCAGGTGGCCTTCGCGTCGGGGGCCACGACCCTCGTCCCGGGCGACACGACCGCCGGCATCGTCTCCACTCCGGGCCTCGCCGCGAACAACCCGTTCGCCATCGCGGGCGACATCTTCCTCCGCGATCGCGGCGCGGCCCGGACGACGCGCATCTCGGTGGGCCGCGACAACGCGAGCGAGGCGAACGGGTTCAGCACCTACCCGTCGATCTCGTCTACCGGGCGCTTCGTCGCCTTCACGTCGGCGGCGGACAACCTCGTCGCGAGCGAGGCGAACAAGGCGAACGACGTCTTCGTCCGCGATCGGCCGCCGCGGGTCGAGGCGGGGCCCGACCCGCTCGACTTCGGCTCGGCACCGCTCGGGTCGCTCGGGACGACGCGACCGGCGACCATTCGCAGCACGGGCATCACCCCGGCCCGCATCGGGGCGGTCTCCATCGGGGGCGCGAACGCCTCGGACTTCGTCGTCGCCACGAACCCGTGCTCAGACCGGACGCTCCCCCCGGGCGCGGCGTGCGAGCTCGGGGTCCTCTTCATCGGGACGGCGAAGGGCGATCGGACGGCGACGCTCCAGGTGGCGAACGACGCGGGCGAGCCGGTGGTCCTGCGCCTCGTCGGGGCAGTCGGGATCCCGAAGCTGACCGTGGAGCCCGCGATCGGGCCCCCGGGCCTGGTGGTCATCGCAACGGGTACCGGCTTCCCGCCGAACGCCCCGGTCGCCCTGCGCTGGTCCGTCGGGATCACTGCGACCCCCCTGGTGCCCGTCGTCTCGGACGCCACCGGCTCCTTCGCAGCCCAGGTGCTCATCCTCCCGCGGGACCGCGTCGGGAGGCGGAGCCTGCGCGCCGTCGCCTCGGTGCCGGGCCTGGTGGTCGACCCGGTGAGCGCCCGCTTCCTCGTCGTCACGTCGACGGCCGGACCGCCGATCAGCGGCCTGGTCCAGGTCTTCGCGGCCACACCGGGAGAGCCGATCATCCTGCGCCGCTGATTCGTGCTCCACCGGCCCCGCGTGGGCTACGATCGGCACGACATGATCACCTGCGCGAAGTGCGGAACCGAGAACGTCGCGGGCGACGCCTTCTGCGGCAACTGCGGCGCCTTCCTTGAGTTCGCCGCCGAGGAGGCGGCCGACGACGCGCAGGCCGGCGTCCCTTCGCTGGTCGCCGTCCCGGTGCCCGCGGGGGCGGTGCCCACCGCCCCCGTCCCGGCGGTCCCGGCCGGTCCGACCTGCTCCGCCTGCGGGCGCGTCAACCCCGCGGGCCGGCGCTTCTGCATCTCGTGCGGAGATCACCTCCCGGCCGCGTCGACGACCGGGGCGCAAGCCGCGGGATCGGCAACCACGCCGTCGGCAGGGCCGTCGAAGCCCGCCTGGGAGTTCCCCACCGCCCCGGTCCCGACCGCCGCGGCCCCGGTGGCGTCCGCGCCGGCATCCGCCGCCCCCGCCGCCACCTCGTCGGGCGGCCGCTCGCGCCTGCCGCTGATCGGCGGCGCCCTCGTCGTCCTCGCGCTCCTTGCCGGCGGTGCTGTCCTCGTGCT
>CAZVPS010000332.1:0-2552 GCA_964629105.1 uncultured Anaerolineaceae bacterium | reverse complement strand
CCTTCGGGCGCGCCGTCGGCCTCGTTGACAGCGTGGTGGGCGCCCGGGCGCGGGTCCAGCTGAAGGGCAACCTCCTGCCGATCGCGGTGCGTCGCTACCTCAATATGCCCGGCCCGAACGCGGGGGCGACGGCACCGTGCTCGAACAACCCCGGCGATTTCGTCGACGTCTTCGCGACCGAGACCACCTCCTGCCTGGGCACGGACGCAGATGGGACGCTCCGCTCGGTGCCGAACCCCGGGGCCAACCTCGACGCGGCGACCCCGGGCAGCGACCCGACCAACCACGGGCCGATCGTCGAGATCCTCGGCCAGGGGGCCCAGCCTAATGGGAGCTCGGACTTCCGGGGCTTCATCGCCCTCGACATCCGCAACTTCCAGTCCGTCGGGTCGCAGATCTACTACAGCAACGTCACGTCTGGAACGGCCCCCAACACGCTGAAGTCGCTGGAGGCCGGCTGGATCACCCAGGGCGGCTACACGGGTCCGGCGTTCCCGCCGGCAACGACGCCGCCCGACCCCAACGACCAGGTGGCGGTGATGTCGGGGAACGCCACGGGCATCGCGATCGACGCGATGAACAAGCAGTTTGGGCTCGGCGACGAAATCCTGGTCGCCGTCTACCCCGGCCAGGTGATGGCGATCCCGGACTTCACGCTCGGGACGCCGCCCCTGATCAACCTGCCCACGACCGGCACGGTGGCCAGCGGCGGCAGCTTCCGCGTCAGCAGGAACCAGGCCTTCACGGGCCAGGTCACCCTCTCCGTCCTCGCCGACACGAACGACCCGACGAACCCGATGGTGCTGGGCACCCTGCTCGGGAGCCCGCCCATCACGTTCGACCCCAACCCGGTGACGCCGTCGCTCGGTTCCGGGACGTCCGTCGCGATGCGGAACCTCCAGACGGCGGGGGCGGCGGCCGGGATCTACGCCCTCTGGATCAAGGGCCAGGCCGGGAGTCCCTACCTCACGACCAGGTACGAGCCGCTCGCGGTCAAGGTGGGGGCAGTGAGCCGCGACGTCGCGATCAGCTCGGACGTCTCGTCGCAGACCGTCGCCAGCGGCGCGACCGCCACGTTCCGGATCGCCGTCAAGGACGCCCAGAGCCAGGCCTTCGGCGGCCCCGTGACCCTCAGCCTGGAGGGCCTCAACGCGCCGCTCCCCGCCGGCGTCACCGCTTCGTTCTCCCCGTCGACCCTGACGCCTCTGGGCCGCACCTCGCGGCTCTACTCGTCGACCCTGACCGTCGGGACCGTCGGCCTCGGGAACGGCCCGCACCGCTTCGTCGTCCGGGTGACCGGGACGAACGGCGAGTCGACGCCCCGCGAGGTGACGCGGCTCTTCCCGATCGACATCACGATCGGGGACGGCAGCGCGGCCGGCAACGACGAATACGTCGACATCGTGGGCTTTGCCGTCATGCGCATCGCGACGGCCGACAGCAACACGGTCAGCGCCTACGCGATCACGCCGGTGATCGCCGATCTGAACGACTTCGCGTTGCGCCGCGGTCAGGTGGCGCGACTCGTGCCCTGGAACTAGCCGGGCGGGCACGGTATCAGCGACGCGCGTGGGCGGACACCGCCGACCCACGCACCACGGGAGGCATCGATGGACGAGCTGGAGTTCAGGGACCACGGCAGACGCGGCAAGTGGATCATCATCGTGGGGGTGGTCCTCGCCCTCGCCGCCGGCGGCGGCGGCTTCTACCTCCTGACGCAGGCCCAGCAGCAGGCGGCGACGCAGGGGCTGCCGATGGTGGCGGTCGTCGTCGCCGCGCGCGAGATTCCCGCCCGCAAGCCGATCGAGGCGGCGGACGTCGCCCTCCGCACGGTGCCCCAGGACGTCACCAACGCAGCCGCGTTCACGACGATCGAGGAGGTCGTCGGGCGAATCAGCGGCGTCACCGTGCCCACCGGCCAGCTGGTCACCAAGAACCTCCTCGCCTCGACGGCCGCCGGGGGCCAGTTCTCGATCCTCGGGCCCGACGCCTCGATCGCCCCGGACAGCCCGAACCTGCGGGCCATCTCCCTGAACGTGCCCGACGACCGGGCCGTGGGCGGCCTCCTCCAGCCCGGGCAGACCGTCGACGTCTTCATCACCGTGACCGTGAACGTCCCCCAGGACGTCGCCGAGGCGGGGAAGCTCTACACGGACAAGTCGACGAAGCTGACCTACCAGGACGTCCCCATCCTCGCCAAGTCCGGGACCTTCTACATCGTCCGCGTCAGCGAGACGATGGCCGAAGAGATCAGCCACCTGCAGGCGTCCGGCACGGCCACGTTCAGCCTCGCCCTGCGACCACCGGAGGACACCCGGACCGTCGACGTCGCCGCCCTCGGCGAGACGACCAACCGCATCATCGAGGACTACGGCCTGCCGATCCCGGAGACCTACCCGCGCGGCGGCAGCCTCATCCCGTAAGCCCTTGCCCGCTTCGTAGCCGTCGGGTCGCCCGGCCGCGGCTCCTCGTCCCCGCGTCCGGCTCTCCTGCGCCGCTGACCCGGCGCGCCTCCCGTGCCGCCCGGCCCGCTCCCGCGGGCCGGGCGGCCG
>CAZVPS010000331.1:0-2557 GCA_964629105.1 uncultured Anaerolineaceae bacterium | reverse complement strand
CCTCGGTGGACACCCAAAACCGGCCAATGATCGACACCTGAAAACCGGCCAACGGTAGCGCGCCCAGACATTGAGCGGGCGGGGATCGCGTGATCCCTGCCGGGATGGCCAATGTCTTGAGTGAAGCGAAGCGACAGCAGGTGGTGGCGTTGGGACAGCTCGGCTGGCCGCTCCGCCGCATTGAGGACGCGACCGGCGTCCGGCGGGAGACGGCGAGCGCGTATTTGAAGGCCGCGGGGCTGCCCGTACGGGCACCGGGCGGCTGGGGCCGACGGCCGATGCCAAAACCGGCCAACGAGGTGTCGACCGACTCCGCCGACGCCGGGGAGGCAAAACCGGCCAACGAGGTGTCCACCGACTCCGCGCCTCCCGCGTGGCCGCCGCGCCCCGGTCGGAGTCCGCAGGCGAGTGCGTGCGAGCCGTACCGCGAGGTGATCGTCGAGGCGCTCGGGCGTGGCCGGAATGCCGTGGCGATCTGGCAGGATCTCGTCTCGCAGCACGGCTTCACCGCGCGCTACGCGAGCGTGGGCCGTTTTGTGCGGCAGCTCCGCGGGACGCCGACCGCCGACGCGCATCCCGTGATCGTCACGCCGCTCGGCGAGGAAGCGCAGGTCGACTACGGCGACGGCGCGATGGTGCGGGATCCGCAGACGGGGAAGTACCGGCGCACGCGCCTCTTCGTGATGACGCTCGCCGCGAGCCGCAAGGCCGTCCGGCTGCTCACCTTCCGCTCGAGTGCCGCGATCTGGGCCCAGCTCCACGAGACCGCCTTTCGTCGGCTGGGCGGCGTGCCGCGCGTCGTCGTCCTCGACAATTTGAAAGAGGGCGTGCTGAAGGCCGACATCTACGACCCGACGCTCAATCCGCTCTATCGCGACGTGCTCGCGCATTACGGCGCGGTCGCGCTCCCCTGCCGCGTCCGCCATCCCGATCGGAAGGGCAAGGTCGAGTCGGGCGTCGGGCACGCGCAGCGGACCCCGCTGCGCGGCACCCGCTTCGAGGCGCTCGAGGCCGGGCAGCAGTATCTCGATCACTGGGAGACCACGTGGGCGGATACCCGCATCCACGGCACGACCAAGCGCCAGGTCGCGGTGATGTTTGCCGAAGAGCATCCGTACCTCCAGCCGCTCCCGCTCGAACCGTTTCGCTACTACGAGTACGGCGTCCGGACGGTGCATCTCGACGGCTGCGTCGAGGTGGAGCGGGCCTACTACAGCGTGCCGGTCACCATTCCGCTCGGCACGCGGCTGCCGGTGCAGTGGGACGAGACGATGGTACGTCTCCTCGATCCCCACACCGGCCAGCTCCTCCGCGAGCATCGGCGGCAGGCGCGCGGGCTCCATCGGATTCGCGACGAGGATCGGCCGCGCCGCACCCCGCCCAGCACCGAGCAGCTCCTCGCCCGCACCGTGATCGCGGGTCCGTCGATCGGTGTGCTCTGCGCCGCGATCCATGCGCAGGACGGGATCGTTGGCGTCCGCCGCATCCTGGGCGTCCTCTCCCTCGCGAAGCAGCACGGCGTCGCCGCCGTCGACGACGCGTGTGCCGCCGCACTCGAGCTCGGCGTCCCGACCTATCGGTTCGTCCGCCGCTATCTCGAGCGTCGCGCCCTCGGCGCACCAACGCTCCGCCAGATCGATCCGCTCATCCGTCAGCTCATCCACTACCGCGATCACATCGATCGCCAAACCGCAGAACAGGAGACCTCTGAATGACCTTGCCCGAACTCGACCGCGCGCTGCGCCAACTCCGCCTTTCCGGCATGGCAGATGTCTTGGAAGCCCGCCTCCGCCAGGCACAGACCGAGCGTCAGGCCCCCCTCGATCTCGTGGCCGCGCTGGTCACCGATGAGCTCGTGCGACGCCAGGATCGTCTCCTCGCGCGCCGCCGCACCCAGGCGCACTTTCGCGACCCCGCCAAGACGCTCGACACCTTCAACTTTGATTTCAACCGCAAGCTCAATCGGGCGCTCGTCTTCGACCTCGCCACCGCCCGCTTCGTCGCCCAGCACGAAGACGCGCTCTTCCTCGGGCCGCCCGGCACCGGCAAGAGTCACCTCGCGCAGGCGATCGGGCAGGCCGCGATCCAGCACGGCTGCCGCGTGCTCTACTTCGAGGCCCATGCGCTCCTCGATCATCTCGCCGAGGCCAGCATCGACGGCACCCGGCGCGAGCGCATGCAGGAGCTCGCGACCGTCCCCTTGCTGATCATCGATGATCTCGGGATGCGGCGGCTCCCCGCCACGGCCGCCGAGGACCTGCTCGAGCTCATCATGCGCCGCTACGAGCGGGCGAGCACGCTACTCACGTCCAACCGCCCCGTCGACGACTGGGGGAAGCTGCTCGGCGATACGGCGGCTGTCGCCGCGCTCCTCGATCGGCTCCTCCACCATGCGCACATCCTCAAATGCGGACCGCGAAGCTGGCGCACCAAAATCGGCACCGACTTGCGCGCGGAGGGATCGGCGGCATAGAGAGCGACAAACCCGTCTGGGCCGCACGCCATTGGCCGCTTTTCAGCCGTCGACCATTGGCCGGTTTTGAGGTGTCCACCGAGG
>CAZVPS010000330.1:0-2568 GCA_964629105.1 uncultured Anaerolineaceae bacterium | reverse complement strand
GCGGCGGGCGTGCTGCGCCTTGCCCGGACCGGCGAGACGACGGCGGCTCGGGTCGCCGACGAGGCGGTCGCCGCCCTCGCCCTGGCCCTTGCGGCCGCCTGCGCCGTGCTGGACCCCGGCGTGATCGTGGTCGGCGGGTCCCTCGGGCTGGGCCAGCGGTCGCTGGTGCGTCGCGCGGCGGTGGCGGCGCGCCGGCTCGTCCTCGCGGAAGCCGCCCAATCCCTCGTCGTGGTTCCGGCCGCGCTCGGCGACCGCAGCCCGCTCGTGGGCGTGGCCCTCGCGGCCGCCGACCTCGTGGGTCTCCGGGAAGGGCCGGTACGAGCATGACATCCCGCCGCGGCCCCACGCTCATGGCCCGGGAGATTGCCGAGATCCCGACGGTCGTCGAGCGGACGCTCCGCGAGGGCGCCGCCGACCTGGACGACGTGGCCCGGGCGATCGCGCGGCGGGCGCCCCGCTTCGTCCTGGTGGCGGCCCGCGGGACCTCCGACCACGCCGCGATCTATGCCCGGTACCTCATCGAGACCACGCTCGGGATCCCCGTCGGCCTGGCCGCGGCGTCCGTCACCACCATCTACCGCGCGCCGCTCCACTGGGACGACGTCCTCCTCGTCGCGGTCTCCCAGTCGGGCGCGGGACCGGACATCGCCGCCGTCGTGGAGGCGGCGCGCGAGGCGGGGGCGCCGACCCTCGCCATCACGAACGAGCCATCCTCCGCGCTGGCCGCGGCCGCCGAGATGGTCCTGCCGCTGTACGCCGGCGAGGAGCGCGCCGTGGCCGCGACGAAGACGTACGTCGCCTCGCTCGCCGTGGTCGCGGGACTCGTGGCACGCCTGGCGGCTCCCATCGCCGGCGGGGCGCCCTGGGCGGCCTCAGTGGCCGGCCTGCCGGAGGAGCTGGCGCGGACCCTGGAGCTCGCGGGAGCCTGGGTGCGCGGCCCCGGAGCCCCCTGCGTCGCCGAGCTGGCTGCGGCGGACGAGGCGCTCGTCGTGTCGCGCGGCCACAACTTCGCGACGGCCCTGGAGGTCGCCCTCAAGCTCAAGGAGACCGGCCGGATCTTCGCCGACGGCTACTCCACCGCCGACCTCCTCCACGGGCCGGTGGTGGTTGCCGGCCCCGAGCTGCCGACCCTCGCCTTCCGGCCCGACGGACCGGCCGGGGTCGCCGTCGACGAGACGCTCGCCGTCGCCCGCCGCAGCGGCACGCTCCCCTGGACCGTGGGCGGCCGCGAGGTGGCCGGGCGACACCACGCCCTGGTCGTCGCGGCGGGGCTCCCGGAACCGCTCACCCCGCTCGCCTTCGTCCTGCCGGGCTTCCTCCTAGCGGAAGCGACGGCCCGGGCGCGCGGGCGCGACCCCGACGCACCGGCGGGGCTCACGAAGGTGACGCGGACGCGCTGACGACGGCCCGGGGCGCCACGCGCCGGCCGGGGGTGCCATCCTTCGCCCATGCGACTCGCCGACTTCGCCCTGGAGCGCTACTTCGCCCGCTGGGAGTTCGCCGTCCGGCACCTCCTCTGCGCGTCCGACGTGGAGGGCTGGCCGATGGCCGAGCTGCTCGCCCTGGCCGACGACGAGACACGGGCGGCCTGGGACGACCTCCGGCTCGGCTACGCGGAGTCGCCCGGCCATCCGCTGCTGCGGGCCGAGATCGCCCGCCTCTACGAGGGGCTCGAAGCCGACGACGCCCTCGTCTTCTCCGGCGCCGAGGAGGCGATCTTCTGCCTGCTCAACGTGCTCCTGGGCAAGGGCGACCACGCGATCGTCACGTGGCCGGGCTACCAGAGCCTCCACGAGGTTGCCCGGGCCGCGGGCGCGGACGTGTCGCTCCACGAGCTGCGCGAGGCCGACGGATGGGCCCTGGACGTCGGGCGGCTCGTCGCCGCGATCCGGCCCTCGACCCGGGCCGTGGTGGTGAACGCCCCGCACAACCCCACCGGGATGCTGCCCTCGCCCGCGGACTGGCGGGCCCTGGGGGAGGCGTGCCGGGCTGCCGGCGTGCGGCTCGTCGTCGATGAGGTCTACCGGTTCCTGGAGCACGAGGGACGGGCACCCCTGCCGGCGGGCGCCGATCTCGCCCCGGCCTTCGTCTCCATCGGCGTCCTCTCCAAGTCCTTCGCCCTCGCCGGCCTCCGGATCGGCTGGCTCGCCTCGCGCGACCGGGACCTGCTCGCCCGCTGCGCCGCCTTCAAGGACTACACGACGATCTGCGCGGCAGCCCCGTCCGAGGTCCTCGGGATCGTCGCCCTGCGGGCGAAGGAGACGGTCCTTGCCCGTTCGCGGGCCCTGGTCGGCGCGAACCTCGCCCGGTTCGACGCCTTCCTCGCGGAGCGACCCGCGTTCGCGACGTGGGTCCGGCCGGCCGGCGGGTCGGTCGGCTTCCCGCGCCTCGCCGCCGGGCTGGACGCCGACCGCTTCGCCGCCGACCTAGTCGAGGCCGAGGGCGTGCTCCTCCTGCCGGGCAGTGCCTTCGGCCACGCCGGCAACCACGTGCGCGTGGGACTGGGCCGCGAGGACTTCCCGATCGCCCTGGAGCGCCTCGGCGCCTTCCTCGAGGCGCGGGCGATCG
>CAZVPS010000329.1:0-2573 GCA_964629105.1 uncultured Anaerolineaceae bacterium | reverse complement strand
ACTCGGTGACCATCATCCCCGCGTCGCCGCTGACCGCCTGGACCTCGAGGTCCTCCGGCCCGGGCGCCTTGGAGGCTACGAGGCGGTTCTTGACGACCTTGTCCTCGACGCGCCCGATGTGCGTCTCCTGGTGGGCCATCCGGGCAAGCTGCTCGGCGTGGTCGAGCATCGTGCGGCGCACCGCGTCGATGATGACCTTGCGGCCCGCGAGGCCCTGCGCCCCGAAGGCGAGGAAGGCGCGCCCGGCCGCGGCCACCGCCTCGTCGATCGTGGCGTGGATGCCATCGCCCAGCTCCGCCGCCGCGGCGGCCGACAGCTCAGCTTCCGCGCGGAGGCCGGCTCCCGGCCGCTCGCCACCGGCCGCCGCCACGCGGCGGCGAACCCGCTCGATGATCTCAGAGCTCTCGCGCCCGTCCAGCTCGTTCATGGCGTTGGCCCGCTACTTGCGGTAGACCTCCGTCCCGCCGACTTCCCACGTGTCGACGATCGCCATGATCACGGCGTCGCAGGGCCGGTCGCGGGTCATCTCCGTCTGGCGGGCGGAGCTGCCGGTGGCGTAGAGGACCACCTCGCCGACGCCCGCCCCGACCGCGTCGGCGGCCACGACGTAACCGCCGGCCTCCCGGTTCTCCGCGTCGAGCTGGCGCACCACCAGGAGCTTCCAGCCCTCCATGAGCGGCTCCTTCTGGCTCGCGACCACGGTCCCGGTTACCCGTCCGAGAAGCATCTTCCACCGCCTGCTGGGGGAATGGCGCGCCGGCGTCGAGCCGGCGCGCCCGGTCCCGCGTCCTAGTCCCGGCCGCCCTCGGCCTTCGCCTCCTCGAGCCGCCCGAGGGGCAGCACGAGGTCGACGTTGACGTGCGGGCGGGCAATCACGTGGCTGGCGACGACCTCGCCGACCTTGGCGGCGTTCCGCACGCCGGCCTCGACCGCGGCCTTCACGGCCGCGACGTCGCCGCGGACGACCGCGGTGACGTACCCGCCGCCCGTCTTCTCGTAGCCGACCAGTTCGACCTTGGCCGCCTTCACCATCGCGTCGGCGGCCTCGACCACCGCCGCGAACCCGCGGGCCTCGATCATCCCGAGCGCTTCTGCCATCGATCCGTTCTCCTTCTCGACCTTGTTCTGCCGTTCGACCTGTCTTCGCCCGTCTTCGCCGGCGTGTGCCGCCACGCGGCCGCTACGACTTCGCTTCGCGTCCTTCGAGCCCCTCGATCGCCGCCAGCGCGGCCCGCCAGCCGACGTCGATGTCGCGCTCCTCCCCGCCCAGGTAGATGCGGCCCATCGAGCCGAAGTTCCGCACCTCCAGGATGTTGATGTGGGCCGCCTTCTCCGCCTCGTTGGCGGCCAGCGCGGCATAGGCCGCGGGCTCCAGCTCCAGGACGTAGAGCGTCTGGCCCGGGATGAGCATCTGGCCGTGGCGCGTCCGGTTGATGAGCTGGGCCTGGTGGTCGTCGATGCGGCGGATGATCTGGCTCGAGAGGATCCGCGGCTTGATTCGGTCGGTCTCGGCCACGCCGATCTCGGCGAGGATCGCCGCCCCTGCGGCCCGGACCTCCGCCTGCGACGGGGAGTGGATCTCGAGCATGCCGTAGTAGCGCTCGATGATCTGCATGCCGGGCTTCACCGAGGTCGTCTTGAGGGCGATGTCGGTGAGGCGGTTGATCTCGATGCCGGGCGACACCTCGATGGTGAGCGATGCGTCCCCGGCGAGGGGCAGGAAGCCCTGGGCGACCGTCCCGAGGAAGGCCGCGTACTGGGCCTGGAGGCTGTCCAGGAAGACGTACGCCCGAAGGTCAATATTGCCCATGTGCGCCCTTCTCTCCCGTCACGATCTTGACGCCGGCGGAGGCCCCGATGCGGGTCGCCCCGGCCGCGATCATCTCCTGCACGTCCTCGGCGGTGCGGATCCCACCGGCCGCCTTGACGCCCATCTTCGGGCCGACCGTCTCGCGCATGAGCGCGACGTCGAAGACGGTGGCCCCGCCCGACGCGTACCCGGTCGACGTCTTGACCATGTCCGCCTTGGCCTGGCGCGCGAGCTGGCAGGCGATGACCTTCTCCTCGTCGGTGAGGAGGGCCGTCTCGATGATCACCTTGTTCGCCGCGCCGGCCTCGCGACAGGCGTCCGAGACGCGGGCGATGTCCTCGCGGACTGCGTCCAGCATCCCGCTCTTGAGGGCCCCGATGTTGATCACCATGTCGATCTCGCGGGCCCCGTCCCGGATCGCCCGCCGCGCCTCCAGGGCCTTGACCTCGCTCGTAGCTGCCCCGAACGGGAAGCCGATGACGGAGGCGACCGAGACCTCGGTGCCGCGCAGGTTGTCCGCCGCGCGGCGGACCCAGGTGGGGTTGATGCAGACGGCGGCGAAGCGATGCTCGGCGGCCTCGGCGCAGAGCCGGTCGATGTCGGCGGCCGAGGCGTCGGGCCGGAGCAGGGTGTGGTCGATGTAGCGGGCGAGGTCGCCGGGCACGTCGGCGGCGCGGCCGTGGTACTCGACCCGCGAGGCGCCGCCGGCAACGACGTCGCGGACCTTGGTGGCGCACTGGGCGGCGCAGGCGCGCTGGCAGGA
>CAZVPS010000328.1:0-2577 GCA_964629105.1 uncultured Anaerolineaceae bacterium | reverse complement strand
GTCTTCCTCTCGGACGTGCCGAGCCTCTTTTCCGGCGGGTTGCTCCCCCTCGACGCGGTCCTGTGCAACGTCTCACCGCCGGATGCGCACGGCTACTGCTCGCTGGGCACGTCCGTGGAGGGCATGCAGGCGGCCATCCACGCGGCCGGGATCGTGATCGCGCAGATCAACACGGCGATGCCGCGCACCCTCGGCGAGAGCTTCATCCACGTCGACGACATCGACTACGGCGTCGAGGTGGAGATCCCGCCGTACCTCTACCACAGCGCCGAGACCGGCGAGGTGGAGCGCCGGATCGGCGAGTTCGTGGCCGACCTCGTACCGGACGGCGCCACGCTCCAGATGGGGATCGGGGCGATTCCCAGCGCAGTAGCGTCCTTCCTCCGTGACAAGAAGGACCTCGGGATCCACACCGAGATGCTGACCGAGTGCGTCGTCGACCTCGTGGAGGCGGGCGTCGTCACCGGGATGGCAAAGGAGCGCAACCGGGGCAGGATCGTGTGCACGTTCATGTTGGGGACGGAGCGCCTCTACCGGTTCGCCGACGACAACCCGATGGTCGAGATGCGCGCCTGCGACTTCACCAACGACACGCACGTCATCCGCAGCTTCCGCCGGATGACGGCGATCAACTCGGCGATCGCCATCGACCTGACAGGCCAGGTGTGCGCCGACTCGATCGGCTGGCATCTCTACAGCGGGGTCGGCGGCCAGATGGACTTCATTCGCGGTGCGGCCCTCGCGCCCGAGGGTCGCGCGATCATCGCCCTGCCTTCCACGGCCGCCGACGGCCGGGTCTCGCGGATCACGCCGTTCCTTGCCGAGGGTTCGGGCGTCGTGACGACCCGTGCCCACGTCCGCACGGTGGTCACGGAGTGGGGTGTCGCCGAGCTCCACGGGAAGTCGATCCGGGAGCGGGCCCGGGAGCTGATCGCCATCGCCCACCCGGACTTCCGCGACGAGCTGACCGCCCAGGCGCGCAAGACGCACTACCTGTAGGGCGCCGCCGGCCCGGTGGTTCGCCGCGCCGGGCGCCGCTACAGGACGAAGGAAGAAGAGCTGCGTCGTCAGGGTCGTGTCGCCGGGTGGCGTGACCTTCACGTGGACGTGTTCCGTTCGCCCTGGGTAGATCCCGGGCACGATCGTGGTGAACCGGTAGGTCGTGCCAAGGTTCGCCGCCGGGCTTGGACCATGCACGGTTTCGCGGCCCACCACGCTGCGCCAGGTGACCGATCCGCGTCCCAAATGCTATCCCGGGCGTCGAGCGGAGCGTGCTCGACGGGGATTCCTTGCATGACCCGGCCCCGGTTCATCGCGCCCGATTCGGCCGTCGGAAGACGCGTAGTGGTGGACGCCGCGCGTCCCCTGCGACGTCCACCACGCGCCGAAGTGTCGCCCGCGTTCACGACCGGTGGCAGGGCCGAATGGCCCTAGGTTTAGGGACGGAGCGGGGGTCCGGTGAGGGGACGCGCGGGGGACTCTTGCAGCATGTTCCATGAGCGTCCCGACATGGTTCGCCGCCTGCTCATCGTCAGCGACCACCTGGCCGCCAGCGATGCCCTCGCCGCGCACCTTGGCCGCCACGGCTTCGTCGTCGTCGGCGAGGTCCGCTCCGCTCGCTCGGCCGCCCTCGCGGCGCGCACCTGCGATCCCGACCTCGTCCTGGTGGACGGGGCCCTGCGCGGGGGCTGGCGGGCCGTCGCGGAGGCCCTCGACGGCCTCGTCCCCCGCACCCGGATCGTCGTCCTCGAGGCCTACCTCGGCGCTGACGAGGCCCGGCGCGCCCGCGACGCCGGGATCGGCGCCACAATCCTCAAGCATGTCGAAGGCGGCACGCTCGCGAGCCGTCTCCTCGCACTCGGAGGTCCCGCATGACCCTGCTCACGCCGCCGGAGCGGCCCGTCGTCAACCCGGACGCCGCCCCTCGCCCAGCGGAGGCCGGGAGCCGGCCCCGGGAAGTCGCGTGCATGGACGGCAACGAGGCCGCCGCGCGCGTCGCCTACGCGCTGAGCGAGGTCATCTCGATCTACCCGATCACGCCCGCCTCGCCGATGGCGGAGCACGCCGACGACTGGGCGGCCGCCGGGCGGCCGAACCTCTGGGGCGCCGTCCCGGACGTCGTCGAGATGCAGTCCGAGGGTGGCGCGGCCGGCGCCATGCACGGCGCGCTCCAGAAGGGCGCCCTGGCGACGACGTTCACCGCGTCGCAGGGCCTCCTCCTCATGATCCCCAACATGTTCAAGATCGCCGGCGAGCTGACGCCGGCCGTGATCCACGTGGCGGCCCGCACCATCGCCACGCACGCCCTCTCGATCTTCGGCGATCACAGCGACGTGATGCACGCCCGAGCCACGGGCTGGGCGATGCTCGCCGCGGCCTCGGTCCAGGAGGCGCACGACTTCGCGCTCGTCTCGCATGCCGCGACCCTCCGGGCCCGGATCCCGTTCCTCCACTTCTTCGACGGCTTCCGGACCTCCCACGAGGTCAACAAGATCACGGTGCTGGACGAGGAGATCCTGCGCTCGCTCGTCCGCGACGAGGACGTCCTGGCCTTCCGCGCCCGCGGCATGACGCCCG
>CAZVPS010000327.1:0-2579 GCA_964629105.1 uncultured Anaerolineaceae bacterium | reverse complement strand
GACGCCCACCTGCCCGACGCCTACGTCCCCGACGAGGCCCAGAAGCTGGAGCTCTACCGCCGCCTCGCCCGGGCCCGCTCCGCCGGCGACCTCGCGGCCTTCCGCCAGGAGGTGATCGACCGGTTCGGGCCGCTGCCGCCGCCGGTCATGCGCCTGGTGGAGGTCGCGGAGCTGCGGCTGGCCGCCGAGTCGGCCGGCATCGCATCGGTCTCCCGCGAGGAGGGGCTCCTCGTCGTTCGCTTCGGGAGCGGCCTCTCGCGCGGCGAGGCGATGCGCCTGGTCGCGGGCGCTCCGCTGCCCGGCGTCCGGCCGGCCGACATCACCTTCGCCGCCGCCCAGGTGCGGATTCGTGCGCCGCGTGATCCAGGCCGCGCGTGGCTGCTCACCCGGGCACTCGTGGCGCGCGTCGCCGCCGCGCGGGAGGCGCCTCAGCCGCCCTCGTCGCCGCCGTCCGCGGAGAACCGGTAGCCCAGGCCGTACGCGGTCTCGATGAAGCGGCGAGCCGGGGCGGCCGCCCCGAGCTTGGCCCGCAGGTTGCGGATCGCCACCCGCAGCAGATGGTGGTCGTCGCGGTAGCCCGGGCCCCAGACCGCGACGAGCAGGTCGGCGTGGGGCACGAGGACGCCGTCGCGCTCGGCCAGGTGGCGCAGCAGGCGGTACTCCGTGGGCGTGAGGTGGACCGGCGCGTCGGCGACGAGCACCTGGTGGGAGCGGCCGTCGATCCTGATCCCCGGCCGCTCGATCGTGGTCATCGCGGCGGCCGTCGGCGGGAGGGCGCGCGCGCGGCGGAGCGCGGCGGCCACGCGCGCGACCAGCTCCGGGAAGCTGAGCGGCTTCGTCACGTAGTCGTCCGCCCCGGTGGCCAGGCCGCGGATCTTGTCCGCCTCCGAGCCGCGTGCGGTGACGACGATGATCGGCACGAGGCTCTCCTCGCGGACGCGCTCGATGACGTGCCACCCGTCGACGCGCGGGAGGCCCAGGTCCAGGACGATCAGGTCGGGCGGCTGCTCCGCGACGGCGCGCAGGGCGTGGGCGCCGTCCGGGGCGATCTCGGGGCGCCAGCCGTGCCGCTCCAGCCAGAGCGCGATGAGCTCGGCAAACGCCGGTTCGTCCTCCACGACGAGGATCCGCTCGCCGTGGCCCGCGATCGGCCCGGCCGGGCGGCCGCTCATCGCGGCCCCGACGCCGGCGCCGCAGCGCGCCCGGCGTCGGCGGGGGCGACGGGGAGCCCGAGCGAGACCGACGTGCCGCGCGTCGTGGCGTCGAGGCGGATCCACCCGCCGTGCGCCTCCACGATCCGGCGGCAGAGGTAGAGGCCGAGGCCGCTGCCGGGCACCTGTCCGTCCCGCGCCTTGCCGCCCCGGTAGAAGCGCTCGAAGACGTGGTCCCGGTCCTCGGCGGCGATCCCCCGGCCGTCGTCGACGACCGTCACGACGACGGTCGTCCGGTCGAGCCGGCGCGCACCGATCTCGATCGAAGACGCTCGCCCCGCGTGCTTCTCGGCGTTCTGGACGAGGTTCGCGATCACCTGCCGGACGCGCGTGGCATCGATGTCGACCCGGGGCAGCCCGCCGGGGACCACGAGGCTCACGGGGCGCACCCGGGATGCCTCCGCTCGCTCCGCCAGGAAGGCGCGCAGGAGGCCGTCGAGTGCGACCGGCGAGCGGCGGAGGGCGAGCGCGTCGTTCTCCAGCTGGCTCACGTCGATGATGTCGTCGACGAGGGCCTTCAGGCGTTCCGTGGCGCCGGCGATGCGCTCGAGATGGCGTCGCGCGGTCGCCGCGTCGAGGTCGAGGTGCAGGAGGCTCTGGGTGTAGCCGTCCACGAGGGCCAGCGGGGTCCGCAGCTCGTGCGAGACGGCGGCCACGAAGCTGGTCTTCGCGTCGTCGAGGGACCGGGAGGCACGCAGGTCGCGCAGGACGCCCACGGCGCCGCCGTCGGGCACCGGCATCCGCGAGACGCTGGCGGCAACCGGGATCGTGATCCCGTCGCGGTGGCGGACGGCGATCTCGCGGCCGACGATGGCGCCCCCCGTCTCCAGGACCTCCGCGAAGGGGCAGTGCGCCCCGCACAGCAGGTCCGCGGCGTTCGCCGAGCGCGGCTCGTGGAGCCCGCGCCCGGCATCGGGCGCCGGCGCCGCGCAGCCGAGGAACTCCGAGCAGCGCATGCCGGTTCCGGCCTGCGCCGGCGTCCCGACCAGCGCCGCCGCCGCCGCGTTGAGCCGCACGACGCGCCGGCCGGCGTCGACGGCCACGATGGCGTCGGTCGCGCCCTCCAGGATCGCGGCGAGCGTTGCCTGCTCACGCGCCAGCGACGCGCGCAGCTGCGCCGCGCGCAGCGTCACCGCCAGCTCCAGGCGCACCGTCGCCAGGTACCGCGCGTGGTCGGGCTCCAGGGGCACGGCGGCGTCGGCGCGAACCGCCAGGTAGCCGACCGCCCCCGCGGGCGCGTCCTCTCGATCATTGCGCCCGAAGGCCCGGCTCTCCGGGAGGGTGATCCCGCTCCAGCCGCCCGCCGCCGCCCACCGCGCTGCCGCCGCGGCGTCCGCGAAGCCGCGCGGCACCGCGGTCCAGCCAGGC
>CAZVPS010000326.1:0-2589 GCA_964629105.1 uncultured Anaerolineaceae bacterium | reverse complement strand
GTCGAGACGCTCGACGACGACGACCTCGCCCGGGTGCGCGGGCGCGCAATCGGCTTCGTCTTCCAGTCGTTCAACCTTCTCCCCCGGACCAGCGCCCTCGAGAACGTGGCGACGCCGCTCCTCTACCAGGGCGTCGGCCGCCACGAGCGGACCGAGCGCGCCAGGGCGGCCCTCGAGCGGCTCGGTCTCGGCGACCGGCTCGACCATGAGCCATCGGAGCTCTCAGGAGGCCAGCAGCAGCGGGTCGCGATCGCGCGGGCGCTCGTCACGCGGCCGGTCCTCATCCTCGCCGACGAGCCGACCGGCAACCTGGACTCCGCGTCCGGGGCGGAGGTGCTGCGCCTCCTCCACGAGTTGAACGAGGCCGGCACGACGATCGTCCTCATCACCCACGACTCGGACGTCGCGGTCGCGGCGACGCGGCAGGTCCACGTCCGGGACGGGCTGCTCGTCTCGTGAGGTACCTCGAGCTCGTCCAGCTGGCCGTCTCGCGGCTCGCGGCCGCTCGCCTGCGCGCCGTCCTCACGATGCTCGGCATCATCATCGGGGTCGGCTCGATCGTCGCCCTCGTAGCCGTCGCCCAGGGCGCGACGAGCGGGATCACGGACCGGATCCAAAGCCTCGGCACGAACCTCCTCACCGTCCAGCCCGGCTCGACGACCAGCGGCTTCGTCCGCCAGGGCGCCGGCTCGGCGACGACCCTGACGCTCGGTGACTCGGAGGCGATCGCCTCGCTGACCGACGTCGCGGCGGTCGCCCCGCAGGTCTCGACGCAGGCCGTGGTGGTGGCCGGCGACAAGAACACCACGACCTCGATCGTCGGCACCACGGCCGACTACCTGGAGGTTCGCACGTACTCGATCTGGCAGGGGTCGTTCCTGACGGACGTCGCGAACCAGGAGTCGCTGCGCGTCGCCGTGCTGGGGTCCACCACGGCCGACGACCTGGGCCTCGGGAGGGACACGATCGGCACGGACATCCTCGTCGGAGGGATCCCGTTCCGGGTCGTCGGGATCCTGCAGGCGAAGGGCACCTCGAGCGGCTCCAGCCAGGACGACCAGGTGCTCGTCCCGATCTCGACCGCCCAGCGCTACTTCGTGGCCGGGACGAAGGTGCGCTCGATCGCCGTGAGCGTCGCCTCGGCCGACGCGATCAACCTGACGAAGGCCCGCCTGACGGCGCTCCTCCAGGAGCGGCATGGCACCAACGGGACCAACGACGACTTCAACATCTCGGACCAGGCCCAGCTACTCGACACCTTCTCGTCGGTGACGGGCCTCCTCACCCTGCTGCTGGCGGGCATCGCCTCCATCTCGCTGGTCGTCGGCGGCATCGGGATCATGAACATCATGCTCGTCAGCGTCCGGGAGCGGACGCGCGAGATCGGGATCCGCAAGGCGATCGGCGCCCGCGGCTCCGACGTCCTCCTCCAGTTCCTGGTCGAGGCCCTCGTCCTCTCGCTGGCGGGCGGCCTGATCGGCATCGTCCTCGGCGTCGCGGCCTCCGCGGTCATCGCCGCGATCGCGGGCTGGGGCTTCTCCTTCAGCCCGCTCACCGTTGTCGTCGCGGTCGGCTTCAGCCTGATCGTCGGCGTCGTCTTCGGGGTCTGGCCCGCGCGCCAGGCCGCCCGCCTCGACCCCATCACCGCCCTTCGCTACGAGTAAGGAGACCGCGATGACCGACCCCGTGCAGCCCGCCGGCGACGCGCCGTCGCCCGCACCGACGCAGCCGGACGCCGCGCCCGTCACCCCGAGCGTGCTGCCCCTCGCGAGCGTGATCGCGAAGCCCGCATCGTCGAGCGGCCGGGGCACCTCGCTCCTGATGGTCATCGCCGGCGCGATCGCCGTCGGCGGGCTCGCGTTCGCGGGCGGACGCCTCACGGCCCCGGCCGCCGCCACGACGGACCGGGTCGGAAACGGCACCGGCCAGCTCCCCGGTGGCGGCCAGCTACCCGGCGGCCAGATCCCCGGCAACGGCCAGGGGTTCGCCGGGCGACGCGACGGGTTCGGGGGCGTCTCGCTCTCGGGGACGGTCTCGGCGGTCTCCGCCGACTCGATCACCGTCAAGCTCGCGTCGGGGACGTCAATCACCATCCCCCTCGACGGCAAGACGGCCTACCACGCCGCGACCCCCGCCACGGCCAGCGCCGTCGCGGTCGGCAGCGAGGTGAGGGTGACGCCCGGTGCCCAGACCGCGAATCCCGGCGTGTCCCTGGACCCGAACGCGAGCCCCGGGCCGGGCGCGGGTGGGTTCAGCTTCGGCGCCGCCACGGACGTGACGGTGGTCGCGCCGTAAGGGTCGCGGGCCGGGGGGTGTGGCCGGGCGTCCCGAGGTCCGACGGCGCCATCGTGCCTGGGGAGCACGTAACGGCGGTCGGGATCCGGCGCGCCGGGCTCGCCACTGGCGGCTGGGCCTGAGCGGGTGCCCCGGAGCGCACGGGTCGATGGGCGGAGGTCGCCCGCCCGCTTGGCGGTGCCCGGCGAGCACGCATCGGCGGACGTCGGACCGGACACGGAGGCCACGGACAGGGACAGGGAGGCGTCGTGCGGGTATCGGGCGGGCCGCGGACCTATCACCCGCCATTACGTG
>CAZVPS010000325.1:0-2592 GCA_964629105.1 uncultured Anaerolineaceae bacterium | reverse complement strand
AGCTCGGCGACATCGTTCGCACGAGCTGGGACCTGACCGCGCTCGACCCGACTCGTCCGCGTGCGTCAGCCCAGCGACTCGAGGCCGATGAGGCCCAGCGCGATCCCCAGCGTCAGGATCGCGCTCCACAAGCCGGCACCGATCGCCATCCAGACGAGAAGGGCCTTGGGCGGGGCCCCGAGGAGCAGCCCGAGGATGGTCCCGACGGGGGCACCGACGAGGAGCGGAGCAGTCAGCCCGAGCCCTGCGGCGCCGTGGCGCCGCCAGAGATCCCGCCACCGGCGCCGACCTCCGTCGGAAGGACCGTGCCGGGCGGCGAGCCACTCCCGGGCCCGGTCGCCGAGCGCAACGACGGCGAGCACCGCGACGATCGCGCCGGTCGCCGCGCTTGACGCGGTGACGATCGGGTGGAGACCGAGCGCGAAGCCTGTCGGGATCGCCGCCCAGAGCTCAACAGCGCCCAGGCCCACGACGATCAGGATCTTGAACGCGGCGTCGTCCATCGAAGCCGTCAGCTGTCCGCGTCTTCAGCACGGCCGTCCGACACCCCTGCGGCCCGCGTCGCGCCACCGGCCCCCTCGACCGGCTCCACCGGCCCGTGACCGTCCAGCATGAGATGGGGCATCACTCGGTCGAGCCAGCGCGGTAGCCACCAGTTGGCGCGTCCGAGGAGCGTCATCGAGGCCGGGACCAGGATCATCCGGACGAGCGTCGCATCGACGAACACGGCGACCGCGCTGCCGATCGCGATCATCTTCACGAGTGGACTCTCGGTCGCCGCAAAGGCGAGGAAGACGCAGACCATGACGAGGGCGGCGAAGGTGATCACCCGCGCCGTACCCGCCAGGCCGACGACCACACTCTCCCGCGGGTCGCCGGTCCGCAGGTACTCCTCACGGACCCGCGACAGCAGGAAGACCTGGTAGTCCATGGAGAGGCCGAAGAGGATCGCGAACATGAGGATCGGGACGAACGAGATGATCGGGACCGTCCCCTCCAGGCCGAGCAGGCGGACGCCCCAGCCCCACTGGAAGATGGCCACCACGACCCCGTACGCAGCGCCGATCGAGAGCAGGTTGAGAACCGCCGCCGTGAGCGGCACGACGACCGAACGAAAGACGAGGCTCAGGAGCAGGCCCGAGAGGAGCACGACCGCCCCGATGAAGAGCGGCAGGCTCGCCTCGAGCGAACCTGCGAGGTCCATGAAGGCGGCGGTCGGACCGGCGACTAGGGCCGCCGCCCCGGGACCGGCGACCGCCACGATCGGCGGGAGCCTCTCGCTCCGCAGCCGCCGGATGAGCCGGTCCGTGTCGGGATCCTGAGGGGCCGTCCGGGGAATCGCGGTGAGGACGGCCGTCTCCCCGGTCGCACTCGGGATCGCCGGACCCACTGCCGCGACGGCTTGGTCGGCGGCGATCGCGCTCGAGACCCCCGCGACGAACGCGGCGTTCGCCTGGCTGGCCGGCCCGCCCTCGGCGGGCAGCGACAGGACGACCACCAGCGGTCCGTTGAAGCCCGGCCCGAAGCCGCGGACGAGCAGGTCGTACGCCCGGCGCTGCGTATCCGAGGGCGGCTCGTTGCCGGCATCGGGCTGGCCGAGCTGGAGGGTGAGGACCGGGGCCGCGAGAAGGAGCAGGACAGTGGCGCCACCGAGCAGGTGGGGCCACGGCCGACTGACCACGCGCCGCGCCCAGCGATCCGAGGCCCGATGATCGACATGGGCATCGCGCGCCCCATCCGGCGGCGACCCAGGTCGGCGGATCGCGAACCGATCGATCCGCTCGCCCGCGAAGCCGAGCAGGGCGGGCAGCAGGGTGATCGCGGCGGCAGCCGTGACCGCGACGACGACGGCCGCTGCGAGGCCGAGGCTTCCGACGAGTGCGATTCCGGTCGACCAGAGCCCGAGGAGGGCGACGACGACTGTGCCCCCGGCGAAGACGACCGCGAGACCCGAGGTGGCGTTGGCACGGCCGGCCGCCTCTTCGACACTCAACCCCTGGCGGAGCAGCTCGCGGTGGCGGGTGACGACGAAGAGCGCATAGTCGATCCCGGCCCCGAGGCCGAGCATGACCGCGATCGTCGGGCCGTACGTCGAGATGTCGATGAAGCGGGCCATGAGCGCAACGGCCGCCAGCCCGACTGCGATCCCGAACAGCGCGGTCACGATCGGCAGGCCCGCCGCGATGAGCGAGCCGAAGGCGACGAGGAGCACGAGGATGGCCAGGCCGACGCCGACGAGCTCGGCGAGCGAGGCGTCCGGGACGGTGTTGAGGCTGAAGACCTCGCCGCCACCCTCGACCTGGAGGGCAGGCGTGCGCCCCTGCTCGATCGCTGCGCTCAGGGCCTCCATGCCGGCCATGCCGACCTCGAGCGAGGGAACCCCGTAGCGGACGTCCGCGTATGCGATCGTGCCGTCCGGGGAGATCTGGGCGCGGGCCTCGGGCGCGAGAGGGTCGCTGATTGCGAGGACATCGGGAAGGGCCCGGACACGCTCGAGCGTCGCCGTGATCGCGGTTGCGTTCGCAGGGTCGGCGACCTGCCATCGCGGGCATGGAACACGACCTGTGCGCTGCCGCCGGCGAAGGCCGGGAA
>CAZVPS010000324.1:0-2598 GCA_964629105.1 uncultured Anaerolineaceae bacterium | reverse complement strand
CGCATCGCGAAGCGCACCGGCTTCTGCTACGGCGTCCGCGAGGCGGTCGACAAGGCGAAGGAGGCCGCCGACGCGGGCAGGATGACCCACACCCTTGGGCAGGTCGTCCACAACGAGGGCGTGGTGGCAAGCCTCCACGCGCGAGGCGTCCAGCCGATCCAGGCGCTCGACGAGGCCCGCAACGGGTCCACGGTCGTGATCCGCGCCCACGGTGTGACGCCAACCGTGCGGCAGGCGGCGGCCGAGCGTGGCCTGGACGTCATCGACGGCACCTGCTCCTGGGTCATCGCGGAGCAGAAGGAGCTCCAGAAGCTCGTCGAGGACGGCTACACCATCGTCCTGCTGGGCACGCCGAACCACCCGGAGGTGGTCGGGCTGCTGGGCTTCGCTCCCGACGCGATCGTGGTCGACGAGGAGGAGAGCTGGGACCAGATCCCCCGCAAGAAGCGGATGGCCCTCATCACCCAGTCCACCCAGCCGCCCTGGAAGTTCGAGCGGCTCGCGGCGCGGATGGTCCACCTCGCGCACGAGCTCAAGATCGTCAACACGGTCTGCCCGGTGACGATCCGCCGCCAGGAGGACACGGTGGCAACGGCCCGGGACGTGGACTTCATGGTCGTCGTCGGTGGCCGGAACAGCGCCAACACCAAGGAGCTGACGCGCCTCTGCGAGATCGTGGGGTCGCCTGTCCTCCAGATCGAGCACGCCCGCGACCTCGTGGACCCGGCGGTCTTCGGCGACGCGACGGTCGTCGGAGTCACGGGTGGCACCTCGACGCCGATCGAGGACCTGGAGCTGGTGGCCGAGCGGATCCTGGAGATGGCCGGCACCGCCGACGCGCGGACCCGGGCCCGCGAGATCGCCCTCGAGGCGCTCGACGCGGCCGCCACGCCCGCCGGCCGGACCAGTTCGCTCCCCCGGGGCGGCGGCTTCTCCCTCGCGGCCGCCCGGTGACCGGGGTCGGCCCTCTCCCGGTCGTCGCCATCGTCGGGCGGCCCAACGTCGGCAAGAGCACGCTCTTCAATCGCGTCGTGGGTGACAGTCGCGCGGCGATCGTCGAGGACCGCGCCCGGACCACGCGCGACCGCATCTACGGGGAGGGCGAGTGGAACGGGCGGCGCTTCCTCGTCGTGGACACGGGCGGCCTCGAGGCGGCCCCGGGCGACGCGATCGAGGAACGAGTCCAGGAGCAGGCCCGCCTGGCGATCGCCGAGGCTGACCTCATCGTCTTCGTCGTCGATGCGACGTCAGGCCTCACGCCGGCCGACCAGGAGGCCGCCGAGACGCTCCGGCGGGCGACGGCGCCCGTGTTCGTCGCGGTGAACAAGGCCGACAACGCGAAGCGTGAACTGGACGCCGCGGAGTTCTGGGCGCTCGGCTGGGACGCGACGTGGCCGATCAGCGCCGCCCATGGCCGCGGCGTCGCCGACCTCCTCGACGAGGTCGTGCTCGTCCTTCCGCCGGAGAGCGAGGCCGAGCAGGCCCGCAAGGCGCGCGAGGCGAAGACCGATCGCGAGGCCGACCTCATCGCCGACGAGCTGGCCGAGGGACTGGAGCCGGACGAGCTCGCCTTCGACGAGGGAACGCTGCCCGGGCCCGTGACGATCGCGTTCGTCGGGCGGCCCAACGTGGGGAAGTCTAGCCTCCTCAACTCCCTCCTCGGGGAGGAGCGGGCGATCGTGTCGGAGATTCCCGGGACCACCCGGGACGCCTTCGACACGCGGCTCGCCTTCGGACAGGGCGAGGTCATCCTCGTCGACACCGCGGGGATCCGGCGGCGGGGCAAGATCGCGTCGGGCCCGGCGGCGGAGCGCTACTCCGCGCTGCGTGCCCTCAAGGCGATCGACCGGGCCGACATCACCGTCCTCGTCATCGACGCCGTCGAGGGCCTCACCGCCCAGGACGCCCACGTTGCCGGGTACACGATCGACGCCGGCAAGGGCCTCGTGATCGCCGTCAACAAGTGGGACCTCGTCGAGGGCAAGACCGACCGCACCTTCGACCAGTACGTGGCCTGGATCCGCCGCGATGCGCCCTTCCTGGATTTCGCGCCCGTCGTCTCCATCAGCGCGAAGACCGGCCAGCGTGTCGAGCGGGTGCTGGAGATGGCGGTGGACGTCTGGGGCGAACGGCGCAAGCGGATCGGGACCGGGGAGCTCAACCGGCTGCTGGCCGAGGCAACGGCCCGCCAGGTGCCGCCGGTGGCCAAGAACCGCCGCCCCAAGCTCTTCTACGCCACCCAGGCGGCCATCGAGCCGCCGACGTTCATCTTCTTCGCCAACGACGCGGAGCTGATCCACTTCAGCTACCGGCGCTACCTGGAGAACCGGATCCGCGACGTGCTCGGCTTCCACGGGGCGCCGATCCGCCTCGTCTTCCGCAACCGCGGCACCGAGCGGCCGCGGCGGAAGCGCTCCGCCCCGCGGAGTGGAGGAGCACGGCTAGGGAGCGCGCGGCCCGGGAGCGCCCGTCGCCGCTGAGTTCCGGCTCACGACGGGTGCCCGCCTCCGCCGATCCGGCTCACGACGGGTGCCCGCCTCCGTCGATCCGGCTCACGACGGGTGCCGCCCCCGCCGAGCGGCGGCCGCATCACGGTCA
>CAZVPS010000323.1:0-2600 GCA_964629105.1 uncultured Anaerolineaceae bacterium | reverse complement strand
GCGAGCCCGCCGTCCGGCGCCAGGTCGCGCCCCGCGCGGCCGTCTACGTCCGGCCGGCTACGTCCGGCCGGCTCCGAGGGACTCGGCGTCCACGAGGCGAAGCATGTCGATCGTGTCCGCGAGGTGGCCGTTGAAGATCCGCCGGGCCACGTCGAGGAGGTCGAGCAGCTCCCTGTCGCGAACGGTGTAGATGACCGTGGTTCCGCGCCGCTCCGTGACCACGATGTTGCGGCTCCGAAGGACGGCCAGCTGTTGCGACACCGATGAGGCGGGAGTCCCGATGGCCTCCTGGAGCTGACCGACGCTCAAGGGTCCCTCGCGGAGGAGCTCGAGGATCCGGATCCGCATCGGGTGGGCGAGCGCCTTGAAGAAGTCGGCCTTGAACTGCCGGAGGCCCTCGGGGTCGTCGCGCCGCTGGTTGTGAGCCATGCGGGAACACTACCGGGCCCGGTGAATCAGCGCAACTCCTGTATGTTGCAAGAAACTGAAGGTACTCGTATCATCCCACCATGCACGAGTCTCCCGGGCCGCTCGGGCAGGTCGCCGCGCAGCCCTCGACTCCGGTCAGGTCATGGGCCTTCTCCGTCAACATGACGGCCGACTGCAGCGACATCGAGATCACCCTGTTCTCGTTCGTCGTCGTGGGTGAGCTCGCCCGCGTCACCGGGCTGGTCCGCATCCGAAACCGCCCGGACGTTCGCCTGGCGTCAGTGCCTGAGCTCTCGCTGGCAACCGTGGATGGGTCGCCGCTGGCCCCCCTCTCGGCGCACGTCCTGCCCCACGGGGACATGGCGTGGGTGTCCTGGCTCTACACGCGCCCGCCGCGCGTGGTCAACGAGTACGAGGGGCGCATCGACCGGGTGAACCTCGACCAGCACGCCCGGGGACGGGATCCCCGGCCGCACCAGCCACAGCATGGAGCGTGGGTGTTCCGCTTCAAGCTGCCGCCGTCTCCGGGGGCGTCGAAGATGCTCGCCGCGCTCGCCGATTGACCTGGGAGGGTCCCATGCAGCTCGCCGGTCTCCTGGAAGAAGCTCAAGGGGCCTCGCCCGATCGCCGGATCCTCTGGCGTGACCGGATCGCCCCCTTCGGCACGCGGGCGATCGACGGCGTGGAGCCGTGGCTGGCGAACGAGGTGCTCGCCGCGTTCGCCGTCCGGGTCATCCTGCGTGTCGGGCAGCAGGGCGAACGGGAAGCCGCGGCGAAGGTCCTGCGATCCGCCCGCCGTCGGGTGCCGGCCCCGGTCCAGGGCGACATCGAGTGGGCGCTGGCCGCCCTGCGCCTCGCCGCGCGGCAGGCCGTGGCCGCGGCGAAGGCCTCGCCGGAGCCGACGGTCACGCCCTCTGCGCCGGCCAGGCCCGGGCCGCCGTACTACTCGCCCGTGGCGCGCCGCCGGCGCCGCTAGCGGCAGCGTCGGCCGTCTCCGCACCCTCGGCGGCCCGAGCGGAGGGTAGCCCCGCGCCGTCCACCGGCCAATCTGCAGCGGGCGGGCACCAGGCGGGCACCAGCGGGGCGGGCACCAGCACGAGTCTGCGGGGACTCGCGACCGGGGTAGCGCCGCACGAAACCCCCGCCGCACCAGGGGGTATCGGCCGCTGGAGCCCCGGTTCCGTGCGTGGACGGGGGGATCCTGAGTCTGCCGGGACTCGCCGGGCTCGTGCCGCCCATCGGAGGTCCGGCGCCGCGGGCTCACTCGGCGGGCAGCCGCCGATGGCCGTGTTCGTGAACGACGTGTCCGGGAACCACAGCCAGCGGCACCGGAGCAGCCGGAGCGCGGCGGGTAGAATCCTGAGTCGCGGGGCGAGCCGCGCATCGAGAGCGTGAACCTGGAGGTGCAGAGAGTGCGGCGATCCGCCATGCGGCTGCCGGTCGCGGTGCTGCTCGGCGTGCTCCTGGCGGCGCTCGTCGCCGGCTGCGCGGGCGCACCAAGCGGGGCTACGCCCGCCCCCACCCCGGCGCCGTCGGCGCTCCCCCCCGGCACCTACACCTCGACCGCCTTCAAGCCGGCCGTGACCTACACCGTCCCCGCCGGGTGGCGGATCGTCTCGGATTCGTCCGACTACTTCGCGCTGCAGCCGGTCGCGTCCGACATCACCGGAATCCATTTCTTCCGCGATCCCCTCGCGGCGTCCCAGGACCTGGCCTGCCCGACCACGGCCGAACCGGGCGTCGGGAAGCTCTCGCTCGAGCTCGCCACCTGGATCCGGGGCCTTCCGGGAATGATCGCCAGCAGCCCGCGGATCGTGACCATGGGCGGTCTGCGCGGGGTCGAGCTCGACCTGGCCCTCAACACCGGGTGGACCGCGTCCTGCCCCTTCGCCAACGGGGTCCCCACGGTGCCGCTCTTCGTCGGGGCGAACGGCAACCTCCGCTGGGTCGTCGCCGGCAACGAGCGCCTCCGCGTCGCCCTCCTCGACGTGCCGGGCGGCGGGACGGTGGTCGTCGACGTCGACGCCTTCGACGGCACGCTGATGGACGGCCTGCTGGCCGCTGCCACGCCGATCGTGCAGAGCCTCTCGTTCGCCACGCCCTGACGCCTGCCGCTGCGCGAGACGGACCCGCGCCACGCGAGAGGGCTACCCGGCGGTGCGCGAGATCCC
>CAZVPS010000322.1:0-2601 GCA_964629105.1 uncultured Anaerolineaceae bacterium | reverse complement strand
CAGGAGGCGGACCATGAGCCGGCCCAGCGCGGGGCGGTCGCCGCGGATCGCCCCGGTACCCAGGCCGGCCACCTCGGCCGTCCGGTCGCAGGCGCGGCCCGGCTCGATCAGGGCCAGCTCCGCCCGCAGCGCCGCGACGAGAGCCCGGTCGCCGTCCGCCACCTGCTACGCGGTCCGGGCGATCCCGGCGCGCCGGCTGCCCGCCTCGCGCCCGAAGAGCCGGAGCAGGGCCAACGCCAGGAGCTCCGGATCGTGGTGGTGCGGGTTGGCGGGATCGACGACATCGTCGAGGACAAGGCGCGGCCGCCGCGACGCGCCCATCGGCGGCCAGCGCAGCCTGACCGGGACCCCCAGCTCGGCGTCGGGGCCGGCGGCGAGATGGCTGTTCGCGAGGACGACGTCGAAGGCGTCGGCAACGCCGTGGGCGGCGAGCGCCTCCACGTGGTCGGCGAGGTCATAGCCCTCCGTCTCGCCGGACTGGGTCGCCACATTCGCCACGTAGACCCGGACGGCCGGCGTCGCGGCGAGGGCCGCCCGAAGCTCGGGGAGGAGGATCGTCGCCAGCAGGCTCGTGTAGAGGCTGCCCGGACCCAGCACGACCAGGTCGGCCTCGGCGATCGCGCGGAGCGCGTCGCGGTTCGCGCGGACCTCGGCGGGCTCCAGCCAGACGCGTTCGATCCCCCGCATCCGCATGACCCGCGACTGGCCGGCCACCTCGGAGCCGTCGCGCAGCCGGGCGTGCAGGGTGAGGGCCGTCCCGGAGGCGGGCACGACGCTCCCCCGCACGGCCAGGACCCGGTTCATCTCCCGCACCGCCGCCTCGAAGTCCCCGCCGCCGATGGCGTTCATGGCGGCGATCAGGAGATTCCCTACGGCGTGCCCGGAGAGGCTCCCCTCGTCCGTGCCGAAACGGTACTGGAGCAGCTCCCCCATCGCCGGCTCGGTCTCCGCGAGCGCCACCAGGCAGTTGCGGATGTCGCCGACCGCCGGGATCCCCAGCTGCTCGCGCAGGCGCCCGGTGGAACCGCCGTCGTCGGCGACCGAGACGATGGCCGTCAGGTTGGCCGTGTGCATCTTGAGGCCGCGGAGGAGCGCCGAGAGCCCGGTCCCTCCGCCGATCGCCACGACGCGGGGGCCGCGGGCGAGGAGGCGGCGCCGGTAGACGAGGTCGACCAGCGGCTCCTCGGTGCTCTCGGTGAACGGCCCCAGGAGCGCCCGGATGACGCGGTACGAGCCGTACCCGAAGAGGAAGATGCCGGCGCCGAGGAGGACGCCCGCTCGCACCCAGTAGGGCAGGAACTGGAGGGTCAGGACCCAGATCACCGCCTGGAGGGGGCCCTCGACCTCGACCTCACGATAGAGCTGACGGAAGGCGAGGGCGACGGCCAGGGCCAGCCCCGTCAGCCCGAGGAAGGCGACGACGAGCCAGCGCTTCACCCCGATCCCGGGACGCAGCCAGCGCCGCAGGCTCATCGCGTCACCGCCGTTCCAGCTCGCGATGGAAGACGCTGACGGGCCCGTACTCGTGCGCGGTGATCCACGCGCCCAGCTCCTCCGCGAGGGCGATCGACCGGTGGTAGCCGCCCGTGCAGCCAACGGCGATCGTGAGGCGCGTCTTCCCCTCGCTCACGTAGGCGGGGATGGTCAGCGCCAGCAGCTCGTGGACCACGGCGAGGAAGCGGCGCGCGAGCGGCTGATCCAGGACGTAGATCCGCACGCCGTCGGTCAGGCCGGAGAGGCGGCGCAGCTCCGGCACGTAGTACGGGTTCTGGAGGAACCGGACGTCGAAGACGAGGTCGGCCTCCAGGGGGATCCCGAACTTGTAGCCGAAGCTGACGAGCTGGATGGAGAGCTGGTCCGGCTCCCCGACGTGCCAGAGCTGGGAGAAGATCCGCTCGCGCAGCTCGCGCAGCGACAGCTCGGACGTGTCAAGGACGACGTCCGCCTCCCCGCGGATCGATTCCAGCATCCGGCGCTCCTCCGCGATCCCCGCGGCGATCCCGTCGGATCCGGCCAGCGGGTGCCGGTGGCGGGTCTCCGAGTAGCGCCGGACCAGGACTTCGTCGCGCGCGTCCAGGAAGAAGACCTGGGGCCGGATGCCGCGGCCCTCCAGCGCGCCGCGCATCGCCGCGAAGGCCATGGGCACGTCCCCGGAGCGCACGTCAAGGACGATCGCCACGTGCTCGAAACGCTTCGGCTCGCGCGCGATCAGGTCGGCGAGGTCGGGCAGCAGCTCGCCGGGCAGGTTGTCGACGCAGACGTAGCCCAGGTCCTCGAAGAGCTTCGTGGCCGCGGTCTTGCCGGCGCCGGAGAGCCCCGACAGGATCACGACGTGCTGCGCGTCGTCCTCGCCGTCCGGCCGCCGGGTCGTTCCCATGGGGCCAGTCTACCGCGCGCTCAGCGCCCGCCGGCCCGGACGAGGAGGATCGAGAGCTCGTAGAGGGCGTACATCGTCAGGCCCATGACGAAGGGGCTGATGATGTCGCCGCCCGGCGTGGCGACGGCAGCGACGATGGCGAAGACGATCACCACGTAGCGCCGCGACGACCGCAGGCGGGCGCTGGTCACGATCCCGACCTTCGAGAGCAGGACGAGCACGAT
>CAZVPS010000321.1:0-2605 GCA_964629105.1 uncultured Anaerolineaceae bacterium | reverse complement strand
CCATGGTTCGTCCGCTCCTCCCGGCCGTCGCGGGGAACGCTCGCGCGGGGGCGTGATGCGCCCGGGCGCGCGCCGGCGACGGCGTCGGCGGACGAGCCGGTTCCCGGCCAGGGCCCGGCGGTCGTCCAGTGATGCGAGTGTCACGGGCGTGTCAAGCGGGCGGGAAGGGCCGAGCGGCACGCCCGGACCGGGACGTTGGGGCTACCGCAGGCGGGTGGGCCCTTCGGCGTGCCGCGCCCGGGGTGGCGGGTCCGGCGCGGATGGCCCCCGTCGTCAGGTCGACGGCAGATCGCGGGGCGTGTCGACGTCCCGGAGCCAGTCACCCGCGGGGTCCAGCTCCCGCCATTGCCCGGGGCCCAGCGTGCCGGCGCGCAGCCGGCCGAACAGTCCCACGAGGCTGCGCGTCCCCCGGGCGAGCGCGACTCCCGCGGCCGGCCCGGCCGTCGCGACCCGGAGCGCGACCGGCAGCGGCCGCAGCAGCCCTTCCTCCTCCAGGCCGACGACGTCGAGCGGCGGGCCGCTGGCCTCCGGGGTGAGCCAGCGCAGGAGCTCCCGGAGAAGCGCCGGCTGCAGGGCGGGCTGGTCGCCGCCAACGAGGATCGCGAGTGGGTGGGAGGCGACCGCGAGGCCCGCCGCGAGCCCGGCAAGGGGGCCCTGGCCGGCGACGGCATCGCGCGCCACGACGACCGGCACCGGGACGTCGGACGGCAGCGCCGGATCGGGCGCATCCGCGCCCACGACGACCACGATCTCGTCGGCGACTCCGGCGACGGCGTCGATCGCCCAGTGGAGGAGCGGGCGCCCGTCGACCTCGACCGCCAGCTTGTCTTCGCCGAAGCGGGTCGATCGGCCCCCGGCCAGGACGATGCCGGTGACATGCGGCGGGCTCACAAGGGCGGAAGGTCGGCGAGACCGGCCACCGGAACGCCGAGCCGCTCCGCAGCCTCGAGCTGCTGACGATCCGCGGTGATCAGCAGCGCGTGGTTTCGGGTCGCACACACCGCGTAGGCCGCGTCGGGGACGCGCAGGCCCGTACTCGCCGCGACATCGAATGCGTCCGCGGCGAGGGCCATCGGCGGGGTATCGTCGAAGGTGACGGCCTCGAGGGCAAACAACGCCCTTCGGGCCTGTTCGAGATCGATTCGGCCGTCGCGAACGGCCCGATCCACGGCGCCGGCCACCTCGAGCAGGAAATGGGACGGCTCGACCGCCATGACCCTTCCAGTCTCGAGCGACGACCGCAGGATGGGCGCTCCGGCCTGGTTCGGTTCGTCGTCGAGGATCCACCGAACGGCCACGCTTGCATCGATCGTCACGAACGGCATGGTCATGGGATCGCCTCCCGGGATGGGGGCGGGAGCATCGAGTCGATCCGCTCGTCCCACTCCCGGTCCGCGGCCTCGAGGATCGCGTCGACGGTGTCGTGGGGGCCGCTCGGCGGCTTCGACGTGGCCCGGATGGCGTCCAGGCGGTCGAAGGCCCGGCGGCGGCGTTCGAGCATCCGCTCGAAGCTGTCGGGCCAGTGGGCCGCGTTCCAGCGGGCGGTATACGCAGCCCGATCCTCGGCGGCGCCGGCATCGTACGGTGCGACGGCCTCGCGGGCGGCGGCGCCGGCCGGGGGGGCCACCGGCAGGGCGAGGGCCTCGGCCGGGATGCGCACGGCGCGACCGATTCGGATGCTCGCCAGTGACCCGTCTGCGATCCGGCGACGGGTGGTTCGCAGACTGATGCCCAGGCGGGCAGCGGCCTCGGCAGCGGTCAGGTAGTCGGCTTCGTGCATTGCCCGGGCAGCATGCCATGCGATGCCGTGTGATGGCAAGACATGCCGGGCAGGTTGTCGGAGGCATGCCGGGCCGATCGTATGCATCCCGTCGTCTGTGCCGACCGGCCGATGCCCGGGTCGCCCGCCGGCTGCTCCACAGGGCACGACCCCCGGCCGGACCCCGGGGCGTCAGGGCGGCGCCGTGCCATGAGCGGCATCGGGGCGAACGATGCCCGGCGACGGGCCGAGCGCCGTTACCTGGCCCCCGGACGTCGCGGCAGGGCACCGCGAGCGGCCGCGCAGGGTCGCCCCCGCCACGATCGACGGGGACGGAGACCGTGCCGGCCGCCGCCGACCCCGGGTGCACCCCGCGCCGTGCCAGGACCCGGCACACAGGGCGCCCTTGGCGATCATGGGACGGCGCAGGCGGCCTTCAACGCTCGGTGCCCGCCGGAGGGAGGACGGAAGGTCCCGTTCGTGCGGCCGGTGGTGCCGGGGCCCCAGCCGACCGGAGGCCGGGCACGAACCCGGCGCCGAGTACGGGGTACTTCCGGACGAATCAGGCACCTGCGTGCGGGCCCCGGACGTGGCCGGCGGGCGTGCGGGCAAGGACGCCGCGCCGGTTCAGCTCCTCCAGGAGCGCCACCACGTACTTGCGGCTCGTGCCCGTGGCGTCGCGGAACGCTGCCGGCGTGAGCGGGCCCGGGGTGGCGAGCCGGACGGCCGCCGTCTGCAGGCGAGCGAAGGCCGGCGCGGACCAGGCGAGGTCCGCCTCGACGCGGACGATCCGGCCGACCGCCTCGAGGGCGCGAATCCCGGCCGGGGGGCACCCGGCCGAACGCG
>CAZVPS010000320.1:0-2617 GCA_964629105.1 uncultured Anaerolineaceae bacterium | reverse complement strand
TGACGGTCCGGATGTGGCGGACGGCCTCCACGATGTTGCCGGTGCCGGCCTCGCCCTTCGTGCGGATCATCGCGGCCCCCTCGGAGATCCGCCGCAGCGCCTCGCCCAGGTCGCGACAGCCGCACACGAACGGCACTTTGAAGGCGTGCTTGTCGATGTGGTTCTCTTCGTCGGCCGGCGTCAGGACCTCGGACTCGTCGATGTAGTCGACCCCGAGCGCCTCGAGGATCTGGGCCTCGACGAAGTGGCCGATCCGGGCCTTGGCCATGACCGGGATGCTGACGGCCGCCATGATCGCCTCGATCATGGTCGGGTCGCTCATCCGGGCCACCCCGCCGGCCGCCCGGATGTCGGCCGGGACGCGCTCGAGCGCCATGACGGCCACGGCGCCGGCGTCCTCGGCGATCTTCGCGTGCTCGGGGGTGACGACGTCCATGATGACGCCGCCCTTGAGCATCTGGGCGAGCCCCTTCTTCGTCGCCCAGGTGGAGGTCTCGACGGTCATATGTGTCTGGGTTCCCTGGTCCTTCCGGCGGGGTTGCTCGGAGCGGCCGACCGCGGGGTCATGCCCGCACGGGTCGCGCCTTCACTCGCGCACGTGCGTCGAGTATAGCGGAGGGGTTCGCGGGGCCCGGAAGGGGGGCCGGCGGGGCCCACGACGGGGAGCCGGCGGGGCCCGCTGCCACCTCCCGGCCCACGCGAGGAATCGCACGTGAACTGAACGTGGGTGGGGCTTCGTCGCCGCCTGGTCCGGGCATCGGCCGGTCCCGCGCTTCGGCACGAGCTCCCACACGCACGAGGACTCCTCCGCGGGACCTGCATTCGGCTTCTCGGCCGCGGCTGAGCCGTCCGGAACACGCGAATCGGCGCCGGAGTGTTGACTTCACGTGCGATTCTGCGGGTCCGACGTCGGTGGGTCGCACGCCGTCTCCGCGATGCGGGGCCGAGTCCATGGCCGGGCGACCGGTCCAGGCGTTGGTCGCTACGCTTGCCGGGTGCCTCGCGAGCGGTCCATTGCCAGCGGCGCTGCGCCCGTCGACGTCACCACGCGCGCCGAGGCCCTCGCCGCGCTCTCGGCGGAGATCGCCGCCTGCCGCGCATGTCCCCGGCTCGTGGCGTGGCGCGAGGCGTCGGCAGCGAACCCGCCGGCCCGCTTCCGCGGGGAGACGTATCACGCCCGACCGGTTCCCGGCTTCGGCGATCCGAACGCGCGCATCCTGCTACTCGGCCTGGCCCCGGCGAAGGATGGCGGCAATCGGACCGGGCGGGTCTTCACCGGCGACCGGAGCGGCGACTTCCTCTTCGCGGCGCTCCACCGTGTCGGGCTGGCAAACCGGCCCACCTCGACCGGCCGCACCGACGGCCTCCAGCTCCGCGGCGCCTACGTGGCCGCCGCTGTCCGCTGCGCCCCGCCCGGCAACAAGCCGCTCCCCGACGAGAGGGACCGCTGCGCCCCCTTCCTCCACCGCGAGATGGACCTCCTGCCGGAGCTGCGCGTCATCGTGGCCCTCGGCGCCTTCGCCTGGGAGGCAGCCCTTCGAGCGGTCGAAGCCACCCGCGGCGCCCTCCCGCGCCCCCTCCCGCGCTTCGGCCACGGTGCCGACGTGGCCGCCGGTCCCTACACCCTCCTCGGCACCTACCACCCGAGCCAGCAGAACACGTTCACCGGCCGCCTGACCCCGGAGATGCTGGACACGGTGCTTCGGCGGGCCCGCGACCTGTCCTAGCCACGGCCTCGACCGCCTCGCCGGGGGATCGGGCATCATCCGCGCCATGAGCGAGCCCGCACCCGGCCGCACCGGCCGCGTCCACCAGGTCAACGTCTCGAAGGGCGGCGTGCCGAAGCTCCCCGTGGAGCGCGCGCTGGTCCACGGGCTGGGCCTCGAGGGCGACGGCCACGACGAGCCGGAACCGATCCACGGCGGGGTCGACCAGGCCGTCTCGCTCTAGTGCGTCGAGGCGATCGCGCGCGTCATGGCGGACGGGCACACGACGTTCGCCGGCGCCTACGGCGAGAACCTGACGCTGGAGGGGCTCGACTGGGCGGCGCTGGCCGCCGGCGATCGGCTGGCGATCGGCGACGGCGGCCTGGAGGTCGAGCTGACGAAGCACTGCTCGCCCTGCACGACGCTCCGGCACTACTTCACCGACGGCCGGTTCGCCCGGATCAGCCACAAGGGGCACCCCGAGGACACCCGCTGGTATTCCCGCGTGCTCCGGGAGGGCCCGGTGGCGCCGGGCGACCGGGTCGAGGTGACGCCGGCCCGAGACTGATCGGGTGGCCGGCGGCGAGGCAGGTGGCCGGCGGCGCACCCGGCACGCCAGTCGGCGGGCCGGTGCACACCAGCCGGAGGGCCGGTGCACGGAATGCGGCTCGACCACGCTCGGCTTGTCGCACCGGCGCCGGTTTCGCGCCGAAGCGCGCCGCAAGCGCAGATCGCTCGACCGCGAAACCGTGCATGACCGGCCCGGAAACGGCCCCGGCCTGCCCGCCGCCGCTGCAACCCGTCAGAGCCGGGCGAAGCGGACCCCGAAGAGGTCGCGGAGCACCCGGTCGCCGGCGGTCGCGGAGATGCCGACGCGCGCCGCGGGCTCTGACGCGGCGGCATCGCGGGCG
>CAZVPS010000319.1:0-2622 GCA_964629105.1 uncultured Anaerolineaceae bacterium | reverse complement strand
GGACGCCGCGCGGAAGAACGGGCAGAGCTGGGGACGGATCGGCATGGCGCTCGGTGTGTCGAAGCAGGCAGCGCGGATGCGCTTCGGCACCGACGAGCCGATCAAGACGCGCGAGACGACAACCCGGAATGCGTCACTCGCGGAGAAGCGCGTGTGCACCTGAGCGTTCGGCCGCCCACGAACGCGCGCGCTTGCTAACAGGATTGCTAACAAACGCGGCCGATCGCGAACGCACCGCTTGGGCGCCCTGGACCTTGGCGCGGTATCGTCGCTGGTCAGGAGCATTGCGGTGAACGGGAGCAGATCTCCCGGACGTCGTTGGGCGCCCTACGGATCAGAAGGTCGGGGGTTCGATTCCCTCCGAGCGCCCTTGGACGTTCGACTCGCGGTGGCCGGGGGCACGCCGGCCGCCGGGGTCGGAGCACAGGATCAGCCCCCGCGGGCCGCCCGCGGCCGCAGGATGCGGAGCCAACCGGGCGGGCCAGGCGTGGCCGACCGCCCCAAGGTCGCCCCGGCGACGCGGGTCCAGCCGGTCTCCCGGCCGGAGGGGGCGTCCGTCCGCGAAGCCCAGCCGTCCCGGGAGGTACGACGAGGCCGAGCCCATCGTCGGCTCGACGGCGATCCCGCCGGCCAGCGCGACGTACGCCCGGGCACCTCGGTCGCCGGCGGCGAACCGGAGCCGGGCGCCGGCGGGGATGCGGTGGACGGCTTCGCTGCGCAGGGGCCGCCCGTCGTCCCGCTCCGCGCCGAGATCGGCCCCGGCGAGGGCGACCGCGCAGGTCTCGACGGCCTCCAGCACGCACCCGCCGAGGGTCACCTCCAGCGCCGCCGCGTCGCGCGGAGCCTCGGCCAGGAGGTTCGCCACGGCGAGGCCCCAGGGGTCGCACGCGCCCGAGAGGGGGACGCCGAGGTGGGCGAGGCCCGGGCGCCCCGCGTCCTGGATCGTGAGCAACGGCCCGGGCTCGATGACCTGGAGCATGCGCTCAGACCGGCCGGAAGCGGACCCGGGTGCCCGGTCGCAGGAGCGCGGGCGGGTCGCGACGCGGGTCCCATATCGCGACGTCCGTCCATCCCACGAGATGCCAGCCCCCGGGCGTCGCGGCCGGGTAGATGCCGGTCTGGCGGCCGGCGATCGCCACGCTCCCCGCGGGCACGCGGAGCCGGGGGGTCGGCCGTCGTGGCATCGCCAGCTCCTCGGGGAGCATCCCGAGGTAGGGGAAGCCGGGCACGAAGCCCACGCAGAAGACGCGGTACTCGGTGCCGGCGTGCAGGCGCACGACGTCGTCCTCGGTCAGCCGCGCGCCGGCGGCGACGGATGCCAGATCGGGGCCGTCGGCGCCGCCGTAGCGAACCGGGATCGTGATGACGTCCTCGTCGACGGCGGCTTCGTGAGCGGCGGGGTCCTCGAGGGCTGCCGCGACGACGCCACGCACCGTGGCCTCGTCGACGATGAGCGGGTCGAAGGGCACGAGGAGGTTGCCGCAGGCGGGCACCGGCGAGCCCAGGCCCGGGGTCGCGGCTCGTCGCGAGCCGAGCGCAGTGGCGAGGTCCAGGACCCGGACGTTGACCGCCTCGTCGACCCGATCCTCGAGCACCACGAGGAGCGCCGCCTCGCCCAGGCGCTCGACCCGGACGGGTCCGGGCTGGCCGGGCTCAGCCATCCGGACGGCGGACCTCGATACCGGCCGCCGCGAGGGCATCGCGAACCGCCGCGGCGATGGCAGGCGCACCCGGGGTGTCTCCGTGCACGCAGAGGGTGGCCGCGACGATCGACAGGACCTGGCCGGTGGCCGTCGTGACGCCGTGATCCCGGGCGATCGCCACGGCCTGCGCGGCCGCCCGGGCAGGGTCGTCCAGGAGCGCGCCCGGGAGGCGGCGCGAGCGGAGCTTCCCGTCGGGCTGGTAGGCCCGGTCGGCGAAGGCCTCGGCGAGACAGGGGAGGCCCGCGGCGGCCCCGGCGGCCAGCAGGGCCGAGTCCGGCGGCCCGACCAGGGACAGCGCGGGGTTGAAAGCGGCGACCGCGCGGGCGATCTGCGTCGCCACGGAAGCGTCGACGGCAGCCCGGTTGTAGAGGGCACCGTGCGGTTTCACGTGGGCGAGGCGACCGCCCTCGGCCCGGACGATCCCCGCAAGCGCGGCGACCTGGTAGAGGACCGCCGCCTCCAGCTCGTCCGCGGTCAGGTCCATGTCACGGCGCCCGAAGCCGACGAGGTCCGGGTAGCCGGGATGGGCCCCCACGGCCACGCCCGCGCCCAGGGCCAGGCGCACCGTCCGGCGGATCGTGAGCGGGTCGCCGGCATGGAATCCGCAGGCGACGTTGACGGACGTCACGAGCGGGATCAGGGCCTCGTCTGCGCCCATCGGCCACGGCCCGAGGCCCTCGCCCACGTCGGCGTTGAGATCGATCCGCGCGGCCACGACGCCATCGTACGCGCCCTGCAGGGGCAATGGGGGAGCCGGCTCGACGGCGGGGCGCGGCAAGGCCGGGCCCGCGAGGCCGGCGCAGCGACGCCGGCGCAGCGAGCGCCCGTGACGTCGCGCGCCGGGCGCTACGATCACCCGCGTGGACCAGCAGGGCGACGACTACGCGCTGCTCGATGCCGGCGACGGCCGCCGGCTCGA
>CAZVPS010000318.1:0-2632 GCA_964629105.1 uncultured Anaerolineaceae bacterium | reverse complement strand
GGCGTGACCTCGGGAAGCGCAGGGGCCGCCCCGGCCTCCGCCGGGAACGGGGCGGCCGCGAGCGCCCCGAAGACCTCCACCGCGGGCCGCGGCGCGGCCGCTCCCCAGCGGGCCCGGAGGCTCGCGAGGGCGGCGGCGCGGTCGGCGTGGCGGTCCATCGGACGGCCAATACTAGAACATCTGTTCTATGTTGGAAAGACCCTTTGTAGATCGAGATTCGACCCGCGCCGGCTCCGGGTCCGTCCCTGATGCGGGCCTGACTCAGGCGCACCCAGTCGCCGCACGAAACCCCCGCCAGAAGGTCCGAAACACGTGCCTTTGATGAGGGTTCTATGCTCATTTGTGGTCCCGGCGAGCCACTGGAGACTCGGCGCGGCGTGGCCGGCGCGGCGTGGCCGGCGCGTCGTGGCCGGCGCGTCCAGCCCGTCGCGACCCTATCCCAGGGCGATCAGGAAGACGCTCGCCGCCACGAAACCCAGGCCCAGCCATTGCACCGGCCGCGGCCGCTCCCCGAAGAGCGCGACGCCGGCCGCCACGACGATCACTGGGCCGAACGAGCTGGTGATGCCGACCAGCCACGTCCGCGAGATCTCGAGGCCGATCGCGAAGGCGATGAAGCCGCCGATGTCGAGGAGCCCGGCCACGAGAACCATGCCGATCGCCCGTCGATCGACAGCCCGCTCGCCCGCCGCGGCCGTGCCGGGCGGCCGCAGCCGCGACACGCCGAGGATCGTCCAGACGGACCCGGCGTTCGCGATCCGGGCCAGGAAGAGGACCGGCAGCCAGCCCGCCGCGCGGATCGGGCCCGACATGACCACCGTGGTCGCTGCGAAGGCGACGAGGGCCACGATCGCGTAGGCGACGCCCGGTCCGGCCGGCCGGGCCCCGCGCAGACCCCCGGCAAACGTCACGGAGGCGAGCACCACGCCGCCGGTCGCGACCGCCACCCCGAGGACCTGTCCCGGTGCGAGCGACTCGCCCAGCAGGAGCACGGAGAGGACGACCGTCAGCCCGCCGTAGGTCGAGACCACCGGGCTCACCACCGAGATCGGGCCGTGGCGAAGCGCCGTGAAGAAGGCCAGGTACGCGATCGCCGCGACCACTCCACACGTGAGCGAGAGCGCGACAACGGCGGGGTCGGTCGGCAGGGCCGTCCGCCTGGCGACGACGAGGGTCGCCAGCACCGCCACGGAGGTCAGCTGCGTCCCGGCGGTGGCGCGCAGGCTGCCGACGCGGCGACTCGCCACCGTTGCCACCGTGTCGGCCAGGCCCCAGGCCAGCGCCGCGGTCAGACCCAGCAGAAGCCCCTCGAGGTCGTGCATCGGGGGCAGCGTAGGGTCCGCGGGCACCGCGTGCGACGCCGACCCGCGTCCCGGGACGACGCGGGTCCCGTGCTACACTTCGGCCCGGCGTTCCCGCCCCAGCGCGTGGGATCGGCCTCGCGTGGGGATGTAGCTCAGCCGGAAGAGCACCGCGTTCGCATCGCGGGGGTCAGGGGTTCGAGTCCCCTCATCTCCACCACTTCATGATCGATGACCATGCAGGTTCTCGTCGCGTCCGCCACGAAGTACGGCTCCACCGGCGAGATCGCCGCGGCGATCGGCGCGACGCTGCGCGATGCCGGGCTCGACGTCGACGTTCGCAACTCCCGCGACGTCCGCGGCCTGGCGCCCTACGGCGCGGTCGTCCTGGGGAGCGCGCTCTACTCCGCCCACTGGCAGCGCGACGCCAATCGCTTCGCGAAACGCCACCTCGCCGAGCTTGTGCGCCGCCCGGTCTGGCTCTTCAGCAGCGGCCCGCTCGACCACTCCGCGGAGTTCGGCGACATCCCGTTCACCGAGCACGTGGCGCCCCACGTCGAGCCGATCGGCGCCCGCGGCCATCGCACCTTCGGGGGTCGGCTCCTGGAGGGAACGCCCGGGGTGGACGCCTCGATGCTCGCGACCCACCGGGTCGGCGATTTCCGGAACTGGGCGCACATCGAGGCCTGGGCGCACGAGATCGCGGCCGCCCTGACGGAGATGAGCGAGTAGGCCCGGATACCCCAAACGGCTGTGCCGCTCGACCCGGCGGCTCGCCGGTCAGCCCAGCGCGGCGTGCAGCACCACGGCGTGGGTCCGCAGCCAGCGCCGGTGCACGGCGTGGTCCGGGATCCGCGTCGCGACGAGGTTCCAGAAGCGCGGCCCGTGGCCGAAGACGCGCAGGTGGCAGAGCTCGTGGACGACGACCGTCTCGAGGACGCCCGGCGGCGCCAGGACCAGGCGCCAGGCGAGCATCACCCGGCCCGCCCGGGACGCGCTCCCCCACCGGCTCCGCGTGTCGCGGACCGCGATCGCGGTCGGGGCCACCCCCAGCGGTCCCGCGTGGCGGGCGATCGCCTCCTCCACCGCGGCGCGGGCCCGCACGCGCAGCCACGCCTCGAGGACCGCGGCGAGCGGCCGTCGCTCGGCGGCGGCCAGCGTCACGAGGAGGACGTCCTCGTCGTCGGCGCCGGCGCGGCCGGCGCGGGAGCGGCGGCTCCCCGGCGAACCGGCCGCGACGCCCACCCGGTTCGGCCCGCCCCGGTAGCGGAAGCCCGCCCCGTCCCCCCGCCCCCCGGCGGGCGTCCCGCCCACCCGTGCCCCCCGGCGGG
>CAZVPS010000317.1:0-2633 GCA_964629105.1 uncultured Anaerolineaceae bacterium | reverse complement strand
GGCGTGGGCGTGGGCGTCGTCGCCTTCTCGCCGATGAGCAGGATGCCGTTGACCCGCTTGTAGTTCGAGTACCACGTGTTGCTGTGGATGATCGTGGCGTTGGCGTCGCGGACCGTCCGGGTCACCCAGACCTGCATCCCGTTGACCGGGTACTCGATCCGCTTCTTCGTCCCGACCGGGATGCTGGTCGTGTACTGGACCGAGTCGGTCGCCCGCAGGACGTTCTTGATGATCGGCGTGGTGAACCCCACGGTGCGGCCCGTCGGCGGCCCCCAGATCTCGAAGCGAACGAAGTTGACGCCCGTGATCCCCCGGATGAGGAGCGGGTACCCGGTGTCGTTGCGGAAGCGCACGCTCCGGGTGGCGCCCCCCGTCTTCCAGACCGTCGCATCGAGGCCCGTCGGGTAGCGATCGATGTAGTAGTAGTGGTTGGCGCGCTCGAGGATCTCGAGCCCCGCGCGGGCAGCCGCGTTGAAGAGCGTCGTGGAGACGGAGCAGATCCCGCCGGCCAGGGCGCCCGTCGGCTCGGTCCGACCGTTGAGGATCGCGCCGCCGTCGCGGTAGCCGCGCCCGTAGGTGATCGGGCCTAGCGCCGACCAGAAATCGAAGACCGCGCCGGGCTGGACCACGTAGCCGTTGATGTCGCTCGTCGGGATGGAGATGTTGTTGCCGAACCCGTTCGCCTCGTAACGGTGGAATTTGGTGGTCCAGGTCGACAGGCGCTGCATCAGCGGTGCGGCCTTCTCGGCATCCTCGGTCGTCAGCTGCGGCTTGACGACGGCGATCGCGAGGGTGACGGGCGCGGGCGTCCCAGGCGACGGGGCCGTCGCGCGATCGAGGACCGCCCGGGCGACGAGCGGAGCCGACGCTGCCACGTCCAGCGCTCGACCGTTCTTCGCCGCGACGACGCCGACCACCGACGCGCCGCGACCCATGAGGAACGTGGCGTCCTTCGGTGCGCGGTCGATCTTCTCGGCCAGGCCTGTGAGCGCCTCCGTCGGTGCCGCGGGCGCGACCACCGGGCGATAGTCGCCCTCGGCGGTGGGGCTGAACGTGATCCAGCTCCGAACGGTATCCGCCTTGATGGTCCATGTCTCCTTATCGTGGGCCAGCACGACGTCCTGGACCATGCGCTCGGCAGCAGCCACGGCCGAGGCTGCCTCGGTGTCGGAGACGAACGGCTCGATCGCGACTGATTCGAAGGCGAGCTCCAGCGTCTCGGGGGCGCTCGGGTCCACGAGCCGCTCAAGGATTGCCCGGGCGACCGCCTCTCGAGGAAGCCCACGACCAGCGGCGGCGCGGGTCGTGGAGAAGCCGGTCGTTGTGGCGGTCGCGGTCGCGCTCACCGGGGTCCGCGCGACACCGCCCGCCGCACGGGCGACCTCGACACCCACGGCAGAGGAGTCCAGGACCACGAGCGGGTCGATCAGGGTGCCGTCGAGCATGCTTCGGACGCCCCGGGCGGCCCGCCCCACCGGGTCCGGCTCACTGCGCCCGACCGACCACGCCAGATCGACGAGGGTGGCCACGTCGGCGCGGCGGCCGATGGCAGCGTACGGGATCCGGAGCCGGGTCCCCTCGACGTCGATGACAACCTCACCGGCGGTGTAGCCGGCTAGGTCTCGCTCGAGGCGGGCCGTGGCGGCGGCGCGCGACAGGCCGGCGACGTTCACGCCGGCCACGGTCACGCCGGGGTAGATCCGCTCTGCGTACTGGCCCTGGTAGGCCAGCAGGGCGCCGGTTCCGAACCCGAGGGCCAGCACGAACCCGGCGACCACGCCGAGGACGAGCTTCCCGAACGGGAAGCCCGGCGAGGTCGGAGGCGGGGTCGCCGGAGTCGTCATGAGGGCCGAGAATCTACCAGCATCGCGCGCATGGGACGCGAGAGGGGGGCCGCGTGCGACGCTCCGTCCCCGGAAACGTCGCTCGGCCTCTCAGCTCAGCCCGCTCGCGGGATGATCACGATCCGGCGGTTCGGCTCCTCGCCGATCGACTGGGTGCCGACGGACGCGTGCCCGCGCAGGGTCAGGTGGATCCAGCGCCGCTCAAGCGCGGGCATCGGCTCGAGCTGCAGCATCTTGCCGGATTCGACGACCTTGTCGGCCGCTCGAAGCGCGATCTCGCGCAGCTGCTGCTCGCGGCGCCCGCGATAGCCCTCGACGTCGACGAGGACACGGGTCCACTCGCCCATCTGGCGCGAGAGCATGAGGTTCACGATGTGCTGGAGCGCCGAGAGCCGCTCGCCCTTGCGCCCGATCAGGGCACCGAGGGCTTCGTGCTCCTCGTCGTCCGCCCCGACGACGTTCAGGCGATTCGTCTCGCCAGTCTCGACGACGACGTCCACGTCGAAGCCAAGATGCTCCATGAGCTGCGCGAGGATCGCCTCGCCGGCGGCCAGCGCCGCGGGCGAGGCTTCTGCAGCCTGGAGCTCCTCGCGCTCGCGGATGAGCGAGCGGGCAACCTGGACCATCTCCTCCTCGGCGGTGGAGACGGCCGAGGCGCCGCGGCGGTCCGGCACACCCGCGGGGCGTACGACACGGTCTTCGCGGTCGCGGCGGGGGCGCTCCTCGCGCTGCGGCGGGCGCTCCTCGCGCTGCGGCGGGCGCTCCTCGCGCGGGCGCTCCTCGCGCTGC
>CAZVPS010000316.1:0-2636 GCA_964629105.1 uncultured Anaerolineaceae bacterium | reverse complement strand
GGCCGGGCGGCGGGCCGGGCGGCGTCCCCCGCGCGATCGCCCTCTCGCCGGTACTCTCGGCCCGCTACCGTGCCGAGGACCTGGAGGCCATCCGCGCGGCCGCCCCGGGGTCGCGGATCGTCACCCTGTCGCGCGAGGGTCTGGCCGACGGGCCGGTCGACGACGTCGAGGTTCTCCTGCACGGCTGGCTCGCCGCGGATGCGTACGAGCGGCTCATCGCCCGGGCGCCCCACCTTCGCTGGGTTCACTCGGCGGCCGCGGGCGTGGAGCGCCTGATGACGCCGGCCGGCCGGGCCCGTGGGCTCACGTTCACGAACGGGCGCGGCGTCTTCAGCCGGCCGATCGCCGAGTACGTCCTGATGATGGTCCTCGCGGTGAACCGTCGCCTGCCCCAGCTCCTGGAGCTGGCCGCGGAGCGGACGTGGCAGCCGCTGGAGGGGCGCGAGCTGCGGGACACGACGCTCGGCATCATCGGCTTCGGCAGCATCGGCCGGGCGATCGCCGAGCTTGCCGCGCCGTTCGGCCCGCGGATCCTGGCTCTGCGCCGGTCGGGTGGCCCGCGCCCCGACGAGGCGCCGCTCCCGCCGGGGGTCGAGCTGGGTGGTCCCGAGACCTTCGGCGACGTTCTCGCCACCGCCGACTTCGTGATCCTCGCCCTCCCGCTCACGCCGGAGACGGAGGACCTGGTCGACGATCGGGTCCTGGCCCTGATGAAGCGGAGCGCATGGCTGGTCAACGTCGCCCGGGGTCGGCTCATCGTGGAGCGGGCACTCCTGCGGGCCTTGCGCGAGGGGACGATCGGCGGCGCGGTCCTCGACGCCTTCCGCGAGGAGCCGCTCCAGCCCGATTCGGCCTTCTACGGGCTGCCGAACGTGATCGTGACGCCGCACACCTCGTGGTCGAGCGGTCGCGTCATGGGTGCGACCGTGGAGCTCTTCACCGAGAACCTGCGCCGCTACGCGGCGGGCGTGCCCCTCCTCAACGCGGTCGACCCGGGCGCCGGATACTGACGTCATGCAGATCGCAATCGTGGGACTGGCCGGGGCCGGCAAGACCACCGTCTTCAACACCCTCACCCGCGGCAACGTGCAGACGGGCGGCTTCGGCGGGATGGAGCTCCACGTCGGAGTCGTCAAGGTCCCTGACGGGCGGCTCGACCGGCTTGCCGAGATCTTCCACCCGAAGAAGATCGTCCATGCCGACGTGACGTACATCGACCTGCCGGCGCCGCCGGCCTCGTCCGAGGGGCGGGTCGGCACCGAGGAGCTGCCCGCGGAGCACCTTGGGCGGCTCCGCGACGCCGAGGCGCTCCTGCACGTCGTCCGGGCCTGGGACGACCCGCATCATCCGCACCCGGCGGGCTCCGTGGATCCCTGGCGGGACCTCGAGCAGCTGGACCTCGAGTTCGTCCTGGCGGACCTGGCGATGGTCGATCGGCGCCTCGAGCGGCTGCGCGGCTCGGGTCGCCACGGCACGTCCGCCGAACGCGAGGCGAACGAGCGGGAGGGCGCCATCCTGGAGCGGGTCCGGGTGGGCCTCGTGGACGGCGACCCGATCCGGGACGCCGGCCTCGAACCCGACGAGGAGAAGGCCCTGCGCGGCTTCCGGTTCCTCACCCAGAAGCCCGTCCTCGTCCTCCTGAACGTCGGCGAGGGAGACCTGGCCCGGTCGGGCGAGCTCGTCGCGTCGATCGCCGCCCGCTACGACCACCGGCACGCGCTCGTGGACGCGCTCTCCGCCCAGATCGAGATGGAGCTGGGCCAGCTGGACCCGGAGGAGGCCGGGGTCTTCGGCGCGGAGCTGGGCATCACCGAGAGCAGCCTGGACCGGGTGATCGCGCTCTCGTACCGGCTACTCGGCCTCGTCAGCTTCCTGACCGCCGGCCCGGACGAGGTCCGCGCCTGGCCGATCCCCGACGGGGCAACGGCCGTCGACGCCGCCGGCGCGATCCACACCGACCTCGCGAAGGGGTTCATCCGGGCCGAAACGGTGCCGTACGAGGATCTCGTGGCGCTCGGCTCCACCGCCGAGGCGCGCAAGCACGGCAAGCTGCGCTCCGAGGGGAAGACCTACCGGGTTCGCGACGGGGACGTCCTGGAGGTTCTCTTCTCGAAGTAGCGCGGTAGGGAGCTGCCTCAGTTGAGGCGGACGTCGTCGTCCGCGTACTCGGCGAAGACCCCGCGGTAGTCGGCGCTGCCTCCGGCCGCCTCGAGCTCGTCCTCGCTCGTGGCGATCAGGAAGTTCTCCTCCTCGTCCGTGGACACGTTGACGGCCGCCATCAGCCGGTCGTCGGAGATGTAGATGAACCCGTGGCTGCGCTCCAGCTCGACGGCGATCGCCTCGATGAGGGTATCTTCCGCGAAGCCGCTCGCGACCCGGCGGCGGACCGCCTGGACGAGATCGAAGAAGTCCTCCGCGGCAAGGTCGTCTTCGCATGCCAGCAGCACGTCGGAGTAGAGGTCGTCGTTGCCCTCGTGGAGCTCGTAGAAGTACACGTGGCCTCCTCGTCTGCGGAGCCTGTCCGGCCAGTATACGGATCGCCCGCGGCCCTCCCGGGGGCCGCGGTCCACGCTCGCGCCGATCGGGGCGGACGCGGCGCGGCAGCACCGGTCGGCGAGCCCCGCGCGGCCGCGCCG
>CAZVPS010000315.1:0-2653 GCA_964629105.1 uncultured Anaerolineaceae bacterium | reverse complement strand
CCTGGCCGGCCCGGATCGCCGCGAAGCGGAGGTCGGTCGCGCGGCCCACGGAGACGTCGCTCTCGCCCAGCGCATCCCGAACCCCGGCCGCGTCGCCCAGCCAGAGCGAGGCGCGGGCCGCGGGGATGACGTCGTACGGGTACATCTCGCGGTTCGCGAGGAGCTCCGCCGCGTGGCGGCGCATGCCGCGGTCGTCGCCCGCCATGAAGCGCAGGTGCGCCTGCATCTCGTGGTACGAGCGGCCGACCTGGAAGTCGTCCATCTGGGGCCCGAAGATGCGCTCGAGGGCCTCGGCCGCCTCGTCGACGGCGCCGCGGTAGGCCCGGACGAGGTAGACGCCGCCGAAGATGTTGGCGGTCTCGTCGGCGGGCAGCAGCCCCTCCGCATCGAGGTCGGCGGCGAGGGCCAGGATCGAGTCCCACTCCCCGACCTCGAAGGCCCCCTCGGCCCAGTTCCCGGCGAGCGCTCCCGCCCAGCCCGCCAGCCGCCGTCGACGGGCGATCGCGAGTCCCTCGAGTGAGGCGGCCATCGAGTGCCGCGGGTTGTCCACCATCTCCCACGCGGAGAGGTTCATGGCGCAGCGCAGCCGGGCGTTCAGGAAGCCGTGTTCGTCGCAGAAGGCGACGACGCCGCGCAGGAGGACGAGGGCCTCCCGCGGGCGACCGGCGCTCGTCACCGCCCAGGCGCGGCTGACGAGCAGCTCCGCGATCGACTCCAGCTGGGCGGCGGCCTCGGCGCGCACGAGCGCCCCTTCGACGACAGGCAGCGCCAGCGCGGGCTGGCCCGACATCAGGTAGGCGCGTCCGAGCTCGGCCTCGAGCCGCACCATGTCGGCGTCGGGGGCCCGGCCGGCGAGGCCGTCGACGGCCTGGCGCAGGATGTCCCGGGCCTCCTTGGCGTGGTTGTTGGAGGCGAGGATGCTCGAGAGCGTCGTGTACGCCCGCGCCGTGCCGGCCGGGTCGTCGCAGGCGCGGGCGGCCTCGAGCGAGCGGCGGGCATACCCCTCCGCCCGGTCGAAGTCGGCCAGCTCCTTTGCCGCGTCGAACGCCGCCCCGGCGAGCCGGGTGAGGATCACCCGCTCGTCGGCGGGATCGGCCGCGAACGACAGGGCCTGCTCGAGGAACCGCTGCGCGCCGGCGTACGCGTGCAGGTCCCGTGAACGCGCCGCCGCGTCGAGGAGCGTCGTCCGCGCCTTCGCCGCGATTTCGTCACGCTCCGCGCCCTCCGGGGAGAGCCGGTGGGCCTCCAGGTAGTGCGTCGTGACGATCCCCGCCAGCTCCGGGTCGTCGAGCTCCTCGAAGTAGCGGGCCGCCGCGAGATGGCGGGCCAGCCGGTCGCGCTTCGCCAGGCGCTCGTAGGCGACCTCGCGGATGAGCCCCTGGACGAAATGGTACTGGCCGCGCTCGGGGGAGCGCGGGTCCACTTCGAGGTCGAGGATCTCCTTGCGGACGAGCGCGTCGAGCGTCGCCCCCAGGCGCTCCGGGGAGTGCCCGGTTGCCGCCGCCAGGGACCGGATCGTGAAGGAGTGTCCGAGCACCGCCCCGTGCCCGATCAGCATCCGCTCCGGCTCCGTCAGCCCGTCGAGCCGAGACCCGAGGAGCCCGGCCAGCGTCCCGGGAATCGCGAGCGGGCCCAGCTCGCGCTCGAGGTGGTAGCGGCCGTCGCGCTCGCGCAAGGCGCCCTGGTCCAGGAGCATCCGGACCATCTCCACCGCGTAGAGCGGGATCCCCTCCGCACGCTCGACGATCGCGGCAATGGCCGTCGCCGGGAGCCCCGGCGCCAGGCCCACGAGGAGCATCTCGACCTCATCGGGCGCCAGGGGGTCGAGCGGGAGGTTCGAGAACGAGCGCAGGCCCGCGCCCCACGTCGGCCGCCGCTCGAGCAGGTCGGGACGCGAGAGGGTGACGACGAGGATGGGCCGGGCGCGCGAGCGGTCGGTGACGGTCTCGATGAAGTCGAGGAGCGCCGGGTCGGCCCACTGGAGCTCCTCGAAGACGAGGACGACGGTGCCGCGCTCCGAGATCCGCTCGAAGAAGGTCCGGCAGGCGGCCTCGAACTCCTCGCGCTCGCCGGCGGGCGCCGCCTCGAGGCCGAGGAGGGCCGCCAGGCGCGGCTCCATCCAGGCCCGCTCCGACGCGTCCGCGACGTACTCGCGGAGCGTCGCGGCCAACTTCTCCCGCGACGTCGCGGCGTCGTCGCTCTCGGCGATGCGGGCCCGTTCGCGGACCATCTCGCCGAGGGCCCAGAAAGCGAGGCCCTCCCCGTACGCCGGGGAGCGGCCGCGATGCCAGTAGATGTCGGCCGCCACGCCGTCGACGTACTTCTCGAGCTCCCAGGCGAGGCGGCTCTTCCCGATCCCCGCCATCCCCACGACCGAGGCGAGACGGGCGCGCCCGTCGCGGGTCGTCGCGTGGAGGAGGTCCTTGAGGAGCTGCAGCTCCTCGTCGCGACCCACGAAGGGTGGCTCGACGCGGCTGCTCCGGCCCGCCCCGCGGCGGCCGGCGACGACCCGGACGGCGCGCCACGCCGCGACCGGCGCCGTCTTGCCGCGGAGAATCTGCTCGCCCGCGGCCTCGAAGACGATCGCGTCGCCGGCTGCGCGCTGGGTCGCCTCGCCCACGAGCACGGTGCCGGGAGGGGCGGCCGCCTGGAG
>CAZVPS010000314.1:0-2655 GCA_964629105.1 uncultured Anaerolineaceae bacterium | reverse complement strand
CGCGGGCGCGGGCGTCGTCCGCCCCGCGACCCCGCCGCCGGCGGGTCCCCCGCCGAGCGGCCCACCGCACTCCCCGCAGAACTTGGCCGCCGGCGGGTTGGCCGTGCCGCACGACGAGCACGCCGCTGCGAGCGCAGCCCCGCACTCGAGGCAGAACTTGCGTCCGACATCGTTCTCGGCGCCACAGCCCGCGCAGGTCACCGCGCCCCCTTGGCTCGTCCCCGGGTGAAGGCGCAACACTAGCCGACGGATCGGGCGTGGTCGAGTGCGCTTCGGCCCGGGGCCTGCATCCCACCGTTCAGGTCGTCGGTCCTGCTCGTCGGAGACGGTGCCGGGCGCGCGCTACCATCCGCCGTACGGGAGCGGTTGGGTCCCGGTGGGCTCCCCGGTCTTCAAAACCGGTGCGGTCGCGCGTGACGCGGCCGGGTGGGTTCGACTCCCATGCGCTCCCGCCATCCTGCGATCATCTGCGCCATGAGCGCGACCCCCCGCCCACCCGGCGTCGAGCGGCTCCTCGCCGCCGTACGCCCGCGCGCCGGCGAGCGGGAGCACGAGGCGCTCGTCGCGGCCGCGCGCGAGACGGTCGCGGACGAGCGGGCACGCCTGGGCGCGGGCGAGCAGGCGCGATCGATCGACGCACTGGCCGACCAGGTGATCGCCCGCCTCGGCGCTCACCTGGTCGGTGCGCTCCCGGCCCGCGTCATCAACGCGACCGGGGTGATCGTCCACACGAACCTGGGGCGGGCGCCCTGGCCGGAGGCCGCCATCCGGGCCGCCGCGGCGGCGACCCGCGAGCCCCTCTTCCTGGAGCTGGACCGCGCGACCGGCCGCCGGGGACGCCGCTACCGCGCGGCCGAGGAGCACCTCGTCGACCTGACCGGCGCGGAGGACGCCCTGGTCACGAACAACTGCGCGGCGGCGCTGGTCCTTGCCGTGGGGCTCGCCGGCCGGAAGGGCGTCGTCGTCGGCCGGGGCGAGCTCGTCGAGATCGGCGGCGGCGTCCGAATCCCGGAGATCGTCCGGCGGGCCGGCGCGCGCCTGGTCGAGGTCGGCACGACCAACCGCACCACTGCCGAGGACTACGAGGCGCCGCTCCGCGAAGGCCGCGCCGCGCTTGTCCTCCGGGTCCACCCCAGCAACTTCACCCTGTCCGGCTTCACGGAGTCTCCGGACCCGGCCGAGCTGGCCACCCTCGCGCACGCCCACGGCGCGCTCGTCGTCGACGATCTCGGCAGTGGCGCCCTCCTCGACACGGCGGCCTTCGGCCTGGCCCACGAGCCGATGCCCGCTGAGCGGCTGGCTGCCGGCGCCGACCTGGTCGTCTTCTCCGGTGACAAGCTGGTCGGCGGGCCGCAGGCGGGGTTGATCATCGGTCGAGCCGACCTCGTCGCCCGCATCCGGAAGGACCCGCTGGCGAGGGCCATGCGCTCCGACAAGGCGACCCTCGCGGGCGTCGCCGCCACGCTCGGCCTCTACCGCGCGGGACTGGCGACGAGGGAGATCCCGGTCTGGCGGATGATCGCGACCGCGCCCGAGGCGCTGCGGGCTCGGGCGGATGCGCTCGCGGCCCGCATCCCGGGGACCGCGACCGTGGCCCTGGCCGCGACGATCGGCGGGGGGTCCCTCCCCGGCGAGACGCTTCAGTCCTTCGGGCTCGCCGTCCCGGCACGGTCGGCCGCGCGACTCCTCGCCACGCTTCGCGGTGGCGAGCCCGCGGTCCTCGGGCGGATCGAGGACGGGCGCGTCGTGCTGGATCTCCGGACGGTCGACCCGACGGCGGACGAGGAGCTGGAGCGGGCGCTCGCGGGCGCGCTCGCGGCGATCAGGGGCGCCGGATGACCGTCGTCGTCGGGACCGCCGGCCATATCGACCACGGCAAGACGACGCTCCTCCGGGCGCTCACCGGGATCGACGCCGACCGCCTCCCCGAGGAACGCCGGCGGGGCATGACGATCGAGGTCGGTTATGCCCACCTGCGCCTGCCCGACGGCGAGGTCCTCGATTTCGTGGACGTGCCCGGCCACGACCGGCTCGTGGGGAACATGCTCGTCGGGGCGGGCGAGATCGACGCGGTCCTGCTCGTGGTCGCGGCGGATGACGGGCCCCGCGCGCAGACCCGCGAGCACGTGGAGCTGCTGGACGCGCTCGGGTTGCGCCACGCCGTGGTCGCGGTCACGAAGGTGGACACGGTCGACGCCGCGCGGGTGGCGGAGGTCGGGGCGGCGGTTGAGGTGCTTCTCGCGCCGACAACGCTGGCCGGGGCACCGGTGGTCGCCGTCTCGGGCGTGACTGGCGGCGGCCTGGACGCCCTGATCGCGGCGCTCGTCGATCTCCGCGATCGGGCGAGGGCAGACGGAGCCGGTGGACCGGGCCCGACCCGCCTGGCGGTCGACCGGATCTTCGGCGTCAAGGGCCGCGGCACGGTGGTCACCGGCACGCTCCGGGGCGGGCCCCTCGCGCGCGGGGCGGCGCTGCACCTGGAGCCCGGAGGCGCGGCCGTCCGCGTGCGGGAGCTGCAGGCGCGTGGTGCGACCGTCGATGCCGGCGGGCCGGGCGGACGCCTGGCGGCGAACCTCGCGGGCGTCGAGCGCACCACGATCGAGCGCGGGGTCGTGCTCACCAACGACCCGGCCGTGGTGGCGACCGCCCGCCTCC